>DAOKZN010000352.1:0-2949 GCA_035325625.1 Mesorhizobium sp.
CCGAGCTCGACATTCACAGGGACCTTTGGTTCTTCCCCTGCCATTTCATCGGCGACCCGGTGATGCCCGGCTGCCTGGGGCTGGACGCGCTCTGGCAGCTTTCCGGTTTCTTCCTCGGCTGGCTGGGCGAGCCCGGCAAGGGCCGCGCGCTTTCCACCGGCGAGGTGAAGTTCACCGGCATGGTGACGCCCGCGATCAAGAAGGTGGAATACGGCGTCGACTTCAAGCGCGTCATGCGCGGCCGTCTGGTGCTGGGCATCGGCGACGGCTGGCTGAAGGCCGACGGCGAGACTATCTACAAGGCCACGGACCTCAGGGTCGGCCTGTTCAAGGAAGCGGCGGCCTGACCCGCTTCCACCCCACTCGAACGGAGCAGCCAGGGAGCAGCCAATGAGACGGGTCGTAGTCACTGGCCTCGGCATCGTATCGTCGATAGGCAACAACGCAGACGAGGTCCGCGCCTCGCTGCACGACGCCAGGTCGGGCATCAGCTTCTCCGAATCCTTCGCCGAGCACGGCTTCAGGTGCCAGGTCTGGGGCGCGCCCACTCTCGACCCGACCGCACTGGTCGACCGGCGCGCCATGCGCTTCCTGTCGAAGGGCGGCGCCTGGAACCATGTCGCCATGGAGCAGGCGATCGCCGATGCCGGCCTCGAGGAATCCGACATCACCAACGAGCGCACCGGCATCATCATGGGCTCGGGCGGCCCTTCGACCCGCACCATCGTGGAGGCCGCCGAGATCACGCTGAAGAACGGCTCGCCGAAGCGCATCGGCCCCTTCGCGGTGCCGAAGGCGATGTCGTCCACGGCGTCGGCCACGCTGGCGACCTGGTTCAAGATCCACGGCGTCAACTATTCGATCTCGTCGGCCTGCTCCACCTCGGCGCACTGCATCGGCAACGCGGCGGAGATGATCCAGTGGGGCAAGCAGGACGTGATGTTCGCCGGCGGCCACGAGGATCTGGACTGGACCATGTCGGACCTGTTCGACGCCATGGGCGCCATGGCGTCGAAGCACAACGACACGCCCGCCAGCGCCTCGCGCGCCTATGACGTCTCGCGCGACGGCTTCGTCATCGCCGGCGGCGCGGGCGTGCTGGTGCTGGAGGAACTGGAGCACGCCAAGGCGCGTGGCGCCAGGATCTATGCCGAACTCATCGGCTACGGCGCCACTTCCGACGGCTACGACATGGTCGCCCCCTCCGGCGAGGGCGCGATGCGCTGCATGAGGCAGGCGCTCGCCACCGTCTCCGGGCCGGTGGACTACATCAACACCCACGGCACCTCGACGCCGGTCGGCGACCTCAAGGAAATGCAGGCCATCCGCGAGGTGTTCGGCGACAAGGTGCCCTACATCACCTCCACCAAGTCGCTGACCGGCCATTCGCTGGGCGCGGCCGGGGTGCAGGAATCGATCTACTCGCTGCTGATGATGCAGGGCCGCTTCATCGGCGAGAGCGCCCACATCACCGAACTCGACCCCGAGTTCGAGGGCATGCCGATCGTGCGCAAGCGCATGGACGACGCCAGGATCGACACCGTGCTGTCGAATTCCTTCGGCTTCGGCGGCACCAATGCCACGCTGGTGTTCCAGCGCTACAACGGCTGAGGACAGTCTTCCCATGGAAGGTTTGATGAAAGGCAAGCGCGGCCTCATCATGGGGGTCGCCAACGACCATTCGATCGCCTGGGGCATAGCCAGGCGGCTGGCCGAGCATGGCGCGGAAATGGCCTTCACCTACCAGGGCGAGGCGTTCGGCCGCCGGGTCAAGCCGCTTGCAGAGCAGGTCAACGCCACGCTGGTGCTGCCCTGCGACGTGGAGGACAGCGCTTCCGTGGCCGGTGCCTTCGAGGCGCTCGACAAGGCGTGGGGCGGGCTGGATTTCGTCGTCCACGCCATCGGCTTTTCCGACAGAAACGAGCTGAAGGGCCTCTACGCCGACACCAGCCGCGAGAACTTCATCCGCACCATGGTGATCTCCTGCTACTCCTTCACCGAGGTGGCGCGCCACGCCGCCGCGCTGATGCAGGACGGCGGCGCCATGCTGACGCTGACCTATGCCGGCTCCGTCCGGGTCATGCCCAACTACAACGTCATGGGGGTGGCCAAGGCGGGGCTGGAAGCCAGCGTGCGCTATCTCGCCAACGACTATGGTCCGCGCGGCATCAGGGTCAACGGCATCTCGGCCGGGCCGGTGCGCACGCTTGCGGGAGCCGGCATTTCCGACGCGCGCCACATGTTTTCCTACCAACAGCGCAATTCGCCGCTGCGCCGCAACATCGGCATAGACGAGGTCGGCGGATCGGCCCTCTATCTCCTGTCCGAGCTGTCGTCGGGCGTGACGGGCGAGATCCACTATGTCGATTCCGGCTACCACATCGTCTCGATGCCGACGCTGGACGAACTGAAGCAGATGGACAACGACAGGGAATAGACGGCCGGAAGCAGATTTTCCTCCTATATCCGCTTCCGCTAAAATTTAAAACTTTCACGGAACCCATTTTAAGAGGATTTCGTGTAGGGATGGATGAGCAGTCTGGGGACACCTGCGCATGCCTGCCTCGAAGAATCCTGTACGCACGCCCGCATTCCGGCTGCTGACGATTGCCGCATCCGGCATGGGCAGCTTTCTGCTCGGCATATGGGGCCTCAAATTCGGCTTCGGCGACGGGCTGGCCGGCCTGCAGGCCGAGATGGTGGGCGGCATCATGGCTGCGCTATGCGCATTGGCGGCGGCGGGCGCGGCGCTTTCGTTCTTCGCAGGCGTCGATGAATCGGCCGAATACGTCTTCCAGGAAACGCATTTCGACAAGCTGACCGGCGTGCTGACCCGCGCGGCCATGACGGCCCGCATCGCCGAGGCCGCGACGGCCACCGTCAGGACGGGCGAGCCGGCCTATCTGATCGACATCGACATCGACCGCTTCAAGCAGGTCAACGACGCCA
>DAOKZN010000353.1:0-2948 GCA_035325625.1 Mesorhizobium sp.
CTGAAGTCGATCAAGCCCGGCCAGATGGTGGTCAAGATCGTCCATGACGAGCTGGTCGCCATGCTGGGCGAGGAGGGCGTCGCCGTCGACCTCAACGCTCCGGCGCCGGTGGTGGTCATGATGGTCGGCCTGCAGGGTTCGGGCAAGACCACCACCACCGCCAAGATCGCGCGCCGCCTGACCGACCGGCAGGGCAAGAAGGTGCTGATGGCCTCGCTCGACACGCGGCGCCCGGCCGCGCAGGAGCAGCTTCGCCAGCTCGGCGAGCAGGTGAAGGTCGCCACGCTGCCGATCATCGCCGGCCAGACCCCTGTCGACATCGCCAGGCGCGCCGTGCAGGCGGCCAGGCTCGGCGGCCACGACGTCGTCATCCTCGACACCGCCGGCCGCACCCATATCGACGAGCCGCTGATGGTCGAGATGGCCGAGATCAAGGCCGCCTCGAACCCGCACGAGATCCTGCTCGTCGCCGACTCGCTCACCGGCCAGGACGCCGTCAACCTCGCCCGCAACTTCGACGAGCGCGTCGGCATCACCGGCCTGGTGCTCACCCGCATGGACGGCGACGGCCGCGGCGGCGCGGCCCTTTCCATGCGCGCCGTCACCGGCAAGCCGATCAAGCTGATCGGCACCGGCGAGAAGATGGACGCGCTGGAGGAGTTCTACCCCAAGCGCATCGCCGACCGCATCCTCGGCATGGGCGACATCGTCAGCCTGGTGGAGAAGGCGGCCGAGACCATCGACGCGGAAAAGGCCGCGGCGATGGCGAAGAAGATGCAGTCGGGCAAGTTCGACCTGGACGACCTGGCCGACCAGCTTCGCCAGATGCAGAAGATGGGCGGCATGGGCGGCATCATGGGAATGATGCCCGGCATGGGCAAGATGAAGGACCAGATGGCGGCCGCCGGTCTCGACGACCGCATGTTCAAGCGCCAGCTCGCCATCATCTCCTCCATGACCCGGCAGGAACGCGCCAGCCCCGACATCCTCAAGCACAGCCGCAAGAAGCGCATCGCCGCCGGCTCGGGCACGGACGCGGCCGAGATCAACAAGCTGCTGAAGATGCACCGCGGCATGGCCGACATGATGAAGGCCATGGGCGGCAAGGGCAAAGGCGGCGGCATGATGCGCGGGCTGATGGGCGGCCTCGCCTCCAAGATGGGCATGGGCGGCCTGATGGGTGGGGGCATGCCCGACCTGTCCAATATGGACCCCAAGCAGCTCGAGGCGCTGAAGAAGCAGGCGGAAGCCACCGGCCTCGGCAAGGGGCTTCCGGGGGGTCTCGGCGGCCTGCCGGGCGGACTTCCGGGTTTGGGCGGCGGCGGGCTTCCCGGCCTGCCCGGCGGCCTGAAGCTTCCGGGGCTCGGCGGGCCTGGCGGCCTGCCCGGACAGGGCAAGAAGAAGTGAGGGCGCGATGAGCGAAGACCGCAACACGGACGAGGCCCGCGGGATTCTCGCCGGCTACCGCGCCTCGATCGACAATATCGACGCGGCGCTGATCCACATGCTGGCCGAGCGCTTCCGCTGCACCAAGGCCGTCGGCGTGCTGAAGGCCACGCACGGCCTGCCGCCGGCCGACCCGGCACGCGAGGCCGAACAGATCGCGCGCCTGCGCCGGCTGGCCGACGAGGCCCATCTGGATCCGGATTTCGCGGAGAAGTTCCTCAATTTCGTGGTGCGCGAGGTGATCCGCCACCACGAGCAGATCGCCGCTGAAAACGGCGCAGGCAAGATCGGCTGACCATCGGCCGCAGACCCATCAACGAGACTCAGAGCTTTAGGAGAAAGAAAATGGCACTGAAGATCAGACTGGCCCGTGCGGGCTCCAAGAAGCGTCCCTACTACCACATCGTCGTGGCCGACTCGCGCAGCCCGCGCGACGGACGCTTCATCGAGGCGATAGGCGCCTGGAATCCGCTGCTGCCCAAGGACGGCGAGCGCGTGAAGGTGGACGCCGACCGCGTCAAGCACTGGCTCGGCCACGGCGCGCTGCCGACCGACCGCGTGGCACGCTTCCTCGACCAGGCCGGCCTGGTGAAGCGCGAGACCCGCAACAACCCCAACAAGGCCCAGCCCGGCAAGAAGGCGCAGGAGCGCGCCGCCCTGCTGGCCAAGGCGCAGGAAGAGGCAGCCGCCGCTGCGGCCGCTGCTGCCGCCCCGGCCGAGGCCAGCGCGGAATAAGCCACGGTACGTTCCGGTAAAAGCGGCGGGCCCGAGGCCCGCCGCTTTGCATTTCCGGGAGCGGCTTTCGGCGGCTTAATAATATCCGCGCGGACAGCGGGCTACGTAGACGCGCCCATAGTCGTCGCGATAGCGGCACTGGCAGCGATCGCTGGCCTGCCCGATCAGCGCGCCGGCGACCGTGCCCACGGCACCGCCGATCACCGCGCCCTCCACCGGGTTGCCGGCGACGGCGGCACCCACCGCAGCACCGCCGAGACCGCCCACCGCCGCGCCCTTTTCCGTCTGCGAACAGGCACCGAGCGGCACCAGCAAGGCCGCCAGAACAATCATCTTTTTCATCGCAATTCCTCTCAACCAGCAGATATCGGTTCTCACCGCCCCGCACTCCAACGGTCGAGCGGCGATTTCGATCCCGAAAACGTGAATCGCAGGAAATGACGGCCGGGATTTCCCGGTGCCGTTGAAAAAGCTTTTCTCTGTCCTGAAACGTTCGCGCAGCGATCAGCGATCGATGCGTGTGGACAGGATGATCGACGACAGCGTCCGCTCCACGCCCTCCATGGCGCCGATGCGGTCGATGAGCGCGTCGAGGTCGCCGATCGAGGGCGATTCGACGATGACGATCATGTCGAAGCTGCCGCTCACCGAATGCAGCGTGCGCACCTGCGCCAGCGCCTTCAGATCGCGCACCACGCGGTCGGCCAGCTTGGGCGTGACGGTGAGCAGCACATGCGCGCGCACCAGCCCGCGCTCGTAGTCGGGCG
>DAOKZN010000354.1:0-2920 GCA_035325625.1 Mesorhizobium sp.
TGGCGGCGTGCGCTTCGGTTCCGCTCGGCTTTCTGGTTCCTGATTGTCCGGCCGGCGTCAAATGCCCTTATTGGAAGACCTTGTCCGGCGCATCGAGGCTGTCGGAGCCCTCGAAGGCGATGGCGTCGAGCTTCAGCGTGGAGACCACGCGCTCGATCGACTTGGTCTGGTCGACCAGCGCGTCGATCGCTGCCTGAACGGTGGCGTTGCCTTCCGCGTTGCCTTCGCCGATCTGCTGGTCGTAGGCTTCGCCGGCCTCGGCGCGCGCCTTGATCGCTTCCATCTTGGCCACGGTGGCGTCGAGCTTGGCCGACATCTCCTGGTCCAGTGCCGGATCGGCCTCCTTGACCAGGTCCGAAAGCGACGGGCCGGAAACCTCCGTGCCGTCGACGCGCTTGTAGCTGGCGTGATAGGCGGCGCGGATGCCGACCGCGTCTTCCAGATGCGACATGTAGGTGTTGTCGGAGAAGCAGTCGTGCTCCTCCTCGGGGTCGTGCAGCAGCAGGCCGAGCTTCATGCGCTCGCCGGCCAGCTCGCCGTAGGAGAGCGAGCCCATGCCGGTGAGGATGGCCGAAAGCCCGGCATTGGCGTCCTCGTCCGTCAGCGCCTTGCGCGCGGCCCCGTCATCCTTCCAGTTGCCTACCATTTCCTCGAGGTCGGAGACCAGGAGGTCGCTGGCCGACTTCAGATATTGCGCACGGCGGTCGCAATTGCCGCCGGTGCAGTTGGCGGTGTCGTAGTCCGTATAGGGGCGATTGCCCGCGCCGGGGCCGGTGCCGTTCAGGTCCTGGCCCCAGAGCAGGAACTCGATGGCGTGGTAGCCGGTGGCCACGTTGGCCTCGATGTCGCCGGCCTCCTGCAGGGTGCCGGAGAGGAACTCCGGCGAAAGGTTCGAGGCGTCGATGTCCTTGCCGTCGATCTTGATCGTCTTGTTGGCGATGACATTGGCCGTATAGAGCGAGTTCTCCTCCGACTCCGTGCCGTAGCTCTTGTCGACATAGTCGATCAGGCCCTCGTCCAGCGGCCAGGCGTTCACCCGGCCCTCCCAGTCGTCGACGATCGGATTGCCGAAACGGTAGACTTCCGTCTGCTGGTAGGGGATGCGCGCCGCCTTCCACGCCTCGCGGGCCGCGGCAAGCGTCTCCTGCGAGGGCTTGGCGATCAGCGCGTCTACGGCGGCGTCCAGCGCCTTGGCCGTGGTCAGCGAATCCTCGTATTTGGCGAGCGCGATGTCGGCATAGGTCTTCACCACCGCCTTCGCGTCGGTCTCGGCCTTGGCCGGAAGCACGAAGGCGGCCGCCGTCAGCGCCGCCGTCGCCCCGACCGCGGCCAGCCTGCTGCCCAGCCGCGCCGTGATTCTGATCCTCGCCATCATCGTCTCCTCGAGGGATATTCAGGAACTGGGCCGCGCAGGGCGGCCGGGAAAAATCTGCATGTCGCGGCACGACGGTCGCCGCGGGGCGCGGCGGAAAACGGACGGCCCGCAACGGCGGGGCAAGAGGCCGCAATGCGGTGCGGTTCGCCGAAAAGGGACACCCGAATGCCTCCAATCGTATGGGTTCAAGGCCCAGACATCAAAGGAGCGCGGCCAGCGGCGCGCGCATCCATAAAGCCGCGGCCGAGGCGAAAGTCAACTCAATTCGTCAGGAAAAGCCAATCGAAACAATAGTTTAGAATTATTCTAAACTGATACGGTCAAGTTATGCCGGACGTTGTTCCGCGTCTGCACGCTCGCCCGCCCACTCGCCCGCCATGGCGTGGTGAGCGAGAAGGCGGGATGCCGCTGGCGCATTGACAAGGCGCTGTTCCGGGTGCGACCCGGATGCGCCCCCTTGCGACGGAACCGGGCAATCGCCACGTCGAGGGAGGAGCTAGGATGGGTGAGAAAAGCAGGTGGCCATGAACAACGATGTCGCGATGAACAACGGGGTCGTGATCGTCGGAGCCGGGCATGCCGGCGTGCAGGCCGCCGCCAGCCTGCGCGAGGGGGGCTATGACGGCCCCGTCATCCTCGTCGGCGACGAAGCCGAGTTGCCCTACCACAAGCCGCCGCTGTCCAAGACCTTCATCAAGGACGCCGGGGCCAAGCCGCAGCCATTGCGCGGCGAGGCCTTTTACACCGGCAACGATATCGACCTCCGTCCGGGCATCCGCGTGGCCCGCATAGACCTTGCGGGGCAGAGGCTGGAACTTGCCGGCGGCGGCGCGCTGCCTTTCGATCGTCTCGTGCTGGCCACCGGCTCGCGCCCGCGCATCCTGCCGTTGCCGGGCGGAGAGCTTGCCGGGGTGGTGTCGCTGCGCTCGCTGGCCGACGCCCGGCTGATCCGCGAACTGAGCGCGGATGCGGAGGATGTCGTCATCATCGGCGGCGGCTTCATCGGCCTGGAGATCGCTGCCACGCTGGGGGCGGCCGGCCGCCGGGTCACCGTGGTCGAGGCCGTCGGCCGCCTGCTCGGCCGCGCCGTGGCGCCGGTCATCGCCGCCCATGTGCGCGCACGGCTGGAGGCGGCGGGCGTGCGCGTGCTGACCGGGGCGACGGTCGAACGCCTGGAGGGCGAAGGCGGCCGTGTGGCGGCCGCGGTGCTGTCCTCGGGCGAGCGGCTGCCGGCCGGCATGGTCGTCATCGGCGTCGGCGTGGTGCCCAATGTCGAGCTGGCCGAGGCCGCCGGGCTGGAAACGGCCAACGGCATACGGGTCGATGCGCAGATGCGCACCGCGGCGCCGCAGGTGCTGGCGATCGGCGATGCCGTCAATTACCGCCACTGGTTCACCGGCACCGATATACGGCTGGAATCGGTGCAGAACGCCACCGACCAGGCCCGCCTCGCCGCGCGCACCATTCTCGGCCACGAGGATGCCTATGCCGCGGTGCCGTGGTTCTGGTCCGACATCGGCGACATGAAGCTGCAAATGGTGGGGC
>DAOKZN010000355.1:0-2912 GCA_035325625.1 Mesorhizobium sp.
AGCCGCTGCGCGCCAGCTCGATCAGCGCCTGGCGGATATGGGCGGCGGCCCCCGCATCGACGCCCCAGGTCGGCTGGTTGACGACCATGACGGTCGGCTTGCGGTCCAGTTCCCGCCCGACGATGAACTTCTGCAGGTTGCCGCCGGAAAGGGCGGCGGCCTCGGGATCGGGCGCGCTCTTGCGCACGTCCATGACCTCGATGATGCGCTGGGCGGCGCTGTAGACGGCCGCGCTCCTGACCATGCCGCCGGCCCCGACGAAGGCCTTGTGATCCGTGGCGTGTCGGGAAAGCAGCAGGTTCTCCGAAAGCTTCATGCGCGGGGCCGCGCCATGGCCCAGGCGCTCCTCCGGCACGAAGGCCGCGCCGAGCAGCCGGCGGCCGGTGATGCCCAGCCCGCCCGCATCCTTGCCGCGGATGCGCACCGAGCCGGCATCCTGCTGCCTGACCTCGCCGGAGACGGCCTCGAAGAACTCGCCCTGGCCGTTGCCGGCCACGCCGGCGATGCCGATGACCTCGCCCGCGCGCACGGTGAGGCTGATCTCGCGCAGCGGAATGGAGAACGGCGTCGCCGGCTTGCGGCTGAGCTTGCGGATTTCCAGAAGCGGAGCGGCCTTTTCAATGCCTTCGACCGGCGCGCGCACCACCGCCTTGACCTCGTTGCCCACCATCATGCGCGCCAGCGACGAGGCGGTCTCCTCGCGCGGGTTGCAGTGGCCGACCACCTTGCCGTGGCGCAGCACCGTGGCGCGGTCGCATATGCGCTTCACCTCTTCCAGCCGGTGGGAGATGTAGAGGATCGACTTGCCTTCCGCGCGCAGCCGCTCCAGCGTCTCGAACAGCCTGTCGGCCTCCTGCGGCGTCAGCACCGAGGTCGGCTCGTCGAGGATGATGAGCTGCGGCGACTGCAGCAGGCAGCGGATGATCTCGATGCGCTGGCGCTCGCCGACAGACAGGTCGCCGACCAGCGATTCCGGGTCGAGCGGCAGGCCGTAGCTGTAGGACAGCGCCCTCGCCTTGGCCGCGATGGTGCCGATGGGCGAGCCGTCGTCCAGCGAAAGCGCGATGTTCTCGGCCGCCGTCAGCGCCTCGAACAGCGAGAAATGCTGGAAGACCATGCCGATGCCGAGCTTCTTGGCGACGCCGGGGCTGGTGATGCGCACCGGCTGGCCTTCCCAGAAGATCTGGCCGGAATACGGCTCCAGCGAGCCGAACAGCATCTTGACGAGCGTGGACTTGCCCGCGCCGTTCTCGCCGAGCAGCGCGTGGATCTCACCTTTCGCGATGGTCAGGTCGATATTGTCGCACGCCTTCAGCGTGCCGAATATCTTGGTAAGGCCGCGAACCTCCAACAGGTTCGCAGCATCGTGCTGTGTGCTCACAGTGCCTCCCATCCGGATTGCCGGATATGTTCTGTGTTCCCGCAAGCATCGTAAGCAGCGCCCGCCCGCATCGGAAAGCGGGGCGCATCTTGAAAGTGCTTCAAGAATTTCAGCGGGAAGGCAACGCCGGAGGCCGCTTCACGGGACAAGAACGGTGGCCCCCGTTGTTCGCCGGCCTTCGAGGTCGGCATGCGCCCTGGCCGCTTCATCGAGACCATATCTCTGGTTGATACTGATTTCCACCGCTCCGCTCAGCACCACGTCGAACAGGGCCGCCGCCGATTCCTCCAGGTCCTCGCGCCTGGCGTTGTAGTGGAACAGGGTCGGCCGCGTCGCGAAAAGCGAGCCCTTGCGGGCCAGCAGACCGATGTCGAAGGGCGGGATCGGCCCGGACGACTGGCCGAAGGACACGAACATGCCCAGCGGCCGCAGGCAGTCGAGCGAGCCCGGGAAGGTGTCCTTGCCCACCGAATCGTAGACCACGTCGCATTTCCGGCCGCCGGTGATGGCCGCGACCTCGGCAACGAAATCCTGGCTGCGGTAGTCGATGACATGGTCGTAGCCGCTGGCCCTGGCCCGCTCGGCCTTGTCGGCGGAACCCACGGTGCCGATGGTGACGGCGCCGAGATGTTTCGCCCACTGCCCGAGGATCAGCCCGACGCCGCCGGCGGCCGCGTGGCACAGTATGGTGTCGCCCGCCTTCACCTTGAAGGTGCGGCGCAGGAGATATTCGGCCGTCATGCCCTTCAGCATCATCGCGGCGGCCTGCTCGTCGCCGATGCCGTCCGGCACCTTGACCAGCCGGTCGGCCGCGATCACGCGCTCCTGCGCGTAGGAGCCGGTCGCCGCCGCATAGGCGATGCGGTCGCCGGCCTTCAGGCGCTCCACCCCGGGCCCGGCCTCCACGACCACGCCGGCCGCCTCCGCGCCCGGAACCAGCGGCAGGCCGTTCGGGGCGGGATAGAGCCCGGTACGGTAGTAGACGTCGAGGAAGTTTAGGCCGATGGCGGTATGCCTGACCAGCACCTCTCCCGCGCCGGGACGGCCGGGGTCGTTCTCCTCGTAGCGCAGCGCCTCCGGGCCGCCATGCGCGTGGATGCGGATTGCCTTGCTCATTGTCCTGTGCTCCGGGCGCCGAGTTTCGGGAAAAGCTGCATGATGCCGCCGATGCAGAAAAGATAGATGCCGGTGACGGAAATGCCGATCTTGGTGAACCGGCTGACGTTCTCGGCCAGCACGCCGATCTGGCTGTAGAACTCGGCAAGCGCCGATTCCGCCAGCGCCAGCATGCCGAACGCGCACCACAGCAGCGTCATGGCGAGGTTGATCGGGCGCAGCCGCTTGACCCGCACCGGGTGCAGGAAGTGGATCGGCACGAAGGTGAGCAGGCCGGAGACCACCACCGCGGCGAAGGAGATCCATTCTCCCGGCCCCACCACGAACAGGGTGAACACCACCATGTTCCACACCACCGGGAAGCCCTTGAAGAAGTTCTCCTTGGTCTTCATGCCGGTGTCGGCATAGTAGATGG
>DAOKZN010000356.1:0-2912 GCA_035325625.1 Mesorhizobium sp.
AGCCGCTGCGCGCCAGCTCGATCAGCGCCTGGCGGATATGGGCGGCGGCCCCCGCGTCGACGCCCCAGGTCGGCTGGTTGACGACCATGACGGCCGGCTTGCGGTCCAGCTCGCGCCCGACGATGAACTTTTGCAGATTGCCGCCGGAAAGCGCGGCGGCTTCCGGGTCCGGCGCGCTCTTCCTCACGTCCATCACTTCGATGATGCGCTGGGCGGCGGCGTAGACGGCCGCGCTCCTGACCATGCCGCCGGTGCCGACGAAAGCCTTGCGGTCGGTGGCGTGGCGCGAGAGCAGCAGGTTCTCGGACAGCTTCATGCGCGGGGCGGCGCCGTGGCCGAGGCGCTCCTCCGGCACGAAAGCGGCGCCCAGCAGCCGGCGGCCGGTGATGCCCAGGGCGCCCGCATCCCTGCCGCGGATGCGCACCGAGCCGGCGTCCTGCTGCCTGACCTCGCCGGACACGGCCTCGAAGAACTCGCCCTGCCCGTTGCCTGCCACACCGGCGATGCCGATCACCTCGCCCGCGCGCACGGCAAGGCTGATGCCGCGCAGCGGAATGGAGAACGGCGTCGCCGGCCTTCGGCTGAGGTTACGGATCTCCAGAAGCGTGGCGGCCTTGTCGATGCCTTCGACCGGCGCACGCACCACCGCCTCGACCTCGTTGCCCACCATCATGCGCGCCAGCGAGGAAGCGGTCTCCTCGCGCGGGTTGCAATGGCCCACCACCTTGCCGTGGCGCAGCACGGTGGCGCGGTCGCACATGCGCTTCACCTCTTCCAGCCGGTGCGAGATGTAGAGGATCGACTTGCCCTCCGCGCGCAGCCGCTCCAGCGTCTCGAACAGCTTGTCGGCCTCCTGCGGCGTCAGCACCGAGGTCGGCTCGTCGAGGATGATGAGCTCCGGCGTCTGCAACAGGCAGCGGATGATCTCGATGCGCTGGCGCTCGCCCACGGACAGGTCCCCGACCAGCGACTCGGGATCGAGCGGCAGGCCGTAGCTGTAGGAAAGCGCCCTGGCCTTGGCGGCGATGGTGCCGATCGGCGCGCCGTTCTCCAGCGAAAGCGCGATGTTCTCGGCCGCCGTCAGCGCCTCGAACAGCGAGAAATGCTGGAACACCATGCCGATGCCGAGCTTCCTGGCGGCGCCGGGGCTGGCGATGCGCACCGGCTGGCCGTTCCATAGGATCTGGCCCGAATGCGGCTCCAGCGAGCCGAACAGCATCTTGACCAGCGTGGACTTGCCCGCCCCGTTCTCGCCCAGCAGCGCGTGGATCTCGCCCTTGGCGATGGCCAGGTCGATGTTGTCGCACGCCTTCAGCGTGCCGAAAATCTTGGTAAGGCCGCGCACCTCAAGGAGATTCGCGGGATCGTGACCTGTGCTCACAGTTCCTCCCATCCGGTATGCCGGATATGTTCTGTGTTCCCGCAAGCATGGTAAGCAGCGCCCGCCCGGATCGCAAAGCAGCGCGCGCTTTGAAAGAGCTTCAAGAATTTCAGTGGGAAGGCAAGAGGCGCAGCCGCTTCACGGAACAAGGACGGTGGCCCCCGTCGTTCGCCGGCCTTCAAGGTCGGCATGCGCCCTGCCTGCCTCGGCAAGGTCGTATCTCTGGCCGATCCTGATCTCCACCGCGCCGCTCAGCACCACGTCGAACAGCGCCGCGGCCGATGCCTCCAGATCCTCGCGCCGGGCGTTGTAGGCAAAAAGGCTCGGCCGCGTCGCGAACAGCGAGCCCTTGCGCGCCAACACGGTGATGTCGAAGGGCGGGATCGGCCCCGACGACTGGCCGAAGGACACGAACAGGCCGCGCGGCCGCAGGCAGTCGAGCGAACCAGGAAACGTGTCCTTGCCGACCGAATCGTAGACCACGTCGCATTTCCTGCCGCCGGTGATGGCGGCCACCTCGGCGACGAAATCCTGCCTGCGATAATCGATGACGTGGGCGAAGCCGTGCGCCTTGGCCAGTTCCACCTTGTCCGGCGAACCGGCGGTGCCGATGGCGACGGCGCCCAGGTGCCTGGCCCATTGTCCGAGGATCAGCCCGACGCCGCCGGCGGCGGCATGGCACAACAGGGCGTCGCCCGCCTTCACCGGGAAGGTGCGGCGCAGCAGATATTCGGCGGTCATGCCCTTCAGCATCATCGCCGCCACCTGCTCGTCGGAAATGCCGTCGGGCACCTTCACCAGCCGGTCGGCGGCCACCACGCGCTCCTGCGCATAGGCCCCGAGGCCGGTCGCGTAGGCCACCCTGTCGCCGGCCCTCAGCCGGTCCACCCCCGGCCCGACCTCCAGGACGACGCCGGCCGCCTCGCCGCCGGGAACCAGCGGCAGGCCGTTGGGCGCGGGATAGAGCCCGGTGCGGTAATAGACGTCGATGAAGTTGAGGCCGATCGCGGTCTGCCGTATCAGCGCCTCGCCCGCGCCGGGGCGGCCGGGGTCGACCTCCTCGTAGCGCAGCGCCTCGGGTCCGCCATGGGCATGGATGCGGATCGCCTTGCTCATCGTCGCGTGCTCCCGGCGCCGAGTTTCGGAAAAAGCTGCATGACGCCGCCGATGCAGAAGAGATAGATGCCGGTGACGCTGATGCCGATCTTGGTGAAGCGGCTGACGTTCTCGGCCAGCACGCCGATCTGGTTGTAGAACTCGGCGAGCGCCGATTCGGCAAGGGCCAGCATGCCGAAGGCGCACCACAGCAGCGTCACGGCGAGGTTGACCGGCCGCAGCCGCTTGACGCGAACCGGGTGCAGGAAGTGGATCGGCACGAAGGTGAGCAGGCCCGAGACCACCACCGCGGCGAACGAGATCCATTCCCCGGGCCCGACCACGAACAGGGTGAACACCACCATGTTCCACACCACCGGAAAGCCCTTGAAGAAGTTCTCCTTGGTCTTCATGCCGGTGTCGGCATAGTAGATGG
>DAOKZN010000357.1:0-2891 GCA_035325625.1 Mesorhizobium sp.
CTGTTCGACGACGAGACCGCCATGGTGCGCATCGACATGTCGGAGTTCATGGAGAAGCACTCGGTCGCCCGGCTGATCGGCGCGCCTCCCGGCTATGTCGGCTATGAGGAAGGCGGCGCGCTGACCGAAGCGGTGCGGCGCCGGCCCTATCAGGTCGTGCTGTTCGACGAGATCGAGAAGGCGCATCCGGATGTCTTCAACGTGCTGCTGCAGGTTCTGGACGACGGCCGCCTGACCGACGGGCAGGGCCGCACGGTCGATTTCCGCAACACGCTGATCATCATGACGTCGAATCTCGGCGCCGATATCCTGGTTTCGCTTCGCGAGGACCAGGACGTCGACGACGTGCGCGAGCAGGTGCTCGCCGTCGTCAAGGGCAGCGTCAAGCCGGAATTCTACAACCGCATCGACGAGATCGTGCTGTTCCACCGGCTGCGCCGCAAGGACATGGACAAGATCGTCGAGATCCAGCTCAAGCGGCTGGAGGGCCTGCTGGCCGACCGCAAGATCACGCTCGACCTTGATGCCGAGGCGGTCGACTGGCTGGCCGGCAAGGGCTACGACCCGGCCTATGGCGCGCGGCCGCTCAAGCGGGTGATGCAGAAGGAACTGCAGGACCCGCTGGCCGAGAAGATACTGATGGGCGAGATCCTCGACGGCTCGACCGTCAAGGTCACCGCCGGGTCCGACCGGCTCAACTTCCGCGCGCGGCCCGCTGCGGTCGAGGGCGTGGCCGAGGCGGAAGCCGCGGCCTGACAATGACAAGGCGGCGGCCGCGGCAGGAATGCCGCGGCCGCCGCCTTATTTTTTCCGAAGATATCCGGCTTGCGCGGCAAGCCTTCGATGCCGCACGCTGCGCGTGCAGGCGCGCTGCCGATTCGCCATCTTCATGCCCGGTTCATATTGAAACCTCTATGCGGGTAGTCGATGCGAAGCCGGCACGGCGCTTCGCGGAATCTGTCGGGACGGCGGCGAGAACACCGGAGAATTTGGCCCACATGTTGCGCAATATCGGTTTCGTGTCGGCATTGGCGACGCTGCTCGTGTCGTCGGGGGCCGTTGCCGCGCCCCGGGCGGAACTGCCTGCCGCCGCGGCGCGGGATGCCGGCGGCGTCCTTCTGGTGCAGAGCGGCGACTACGACATCTTCTACGACGGCCACGGAAACCGCGTCATCGTCGACCCTTACACCGGCAAGGTGGTGGCCGTGCAGCCGCCGCAGACGCGTTTCGACCGCCGCGCGCTCAGGTTGCGGGAGCGGCAGCAGCGCCTGGACGACGGCTTTTCCGACGACGACTACTATCTGGACGATCCGCAGGACACGGCCCGTTTCCGGCGCCGCCAGCAGCAGGACGAAGGCCGGTATCTTTCCCCCGACGACGGCTATGGCGACCCTGCCGACGAATTCCCGCCCGCGCCGGACGACGGCTATGGCGACATCGCTCCCGACCAGGGGGCGCAGCAGCCGCGCGTGACCGAGGAGCCCCGGCCGGTGCAGCGCCAGCCGCTCAAGGAAGCCTCGATCGGGCCGGCCCAGCCGGAAGATTCGACCGCGGCGCCCGTGCCGGACACCGGCGGCAAGGCGGCGGTCAATCCGTCGCTCGGCCTCGGGGCGCGCGAGGACATCGCGGCGCTGCAGGTGCTGCTCGACCGTGCCGGCGCCTCTCCGGGCGTGATCGACGGGCGCTTCGGCTCCAATGTCGACAAGGCGCTGGCGGCCTATCGCGAGATCACCGGGGTGAACCTCCGGTCCACGGATTCGGTGGCGATCGCCGAAGGGCTGGCCGCGACCGGCGGCGACGCCTTTGCCGCCTACACGATCACGCCGCAGGATGCGGCCGGCCCCTATGTCGCCTCCATACCGGAGGACTACGGCCAGAAGGCCCAGCTTGAGCGCATGAGCTTCACTTCCGTGACCGAGGCGCTCGCCGAGCGTTTCCACATGGACGAAAACTACCTCAAGGCGCTCAACGCCGGGGCCAACTTCAACAGGCCGGGCACGGTCATCAAGGTCGCCAATTTCGGCCGGCTGGTCTCGACGCCGGTGGCAAGGATCATCGCCGACAAGAGGAAGAAGCAGGTGTTTGCCTACGATGCCGGGGGCAAGCTGGTGGCGGCCTATCCCGCCACCATCGGCTCGTCCGACACGCCGTCGCCCACCGGCACGCATGCGGTGTCGCGCATCGCCTTCGACCCGAACTACACCTACAATCCCAATCTCAACTTCAAGCAGGGCGACAACGACAAGATCCTGACCATCCCGCCTGGGCCGAACGGGCCGGTGGGCTCCATCTGGATCGCGCTGGACAAGCCGACCTACGGCATCCACGGCACGCCCGAGCCTTCCAAGATCGGCAAGACCGAGAGCCATGGCTGCGTGCGCCTGACCAACTGGGACGCAGCCGAACTGGCAAGGCTGGTGAAGCCCGGCGTGACGGTGGAATTCATGGACGACTAAAACATGTCTCCCGAAAGTGGGGGCCGGTTTCGGGACATGCGTAAAATAAGCGTACTGAGCGAATCTGAAAGATCGCGACACGCTTTGGGGGAGTAGGGCGGTAGCGAAAGGCGGCGGGTTGCCCCCTACTTCCTTGCCGCCCTGCTATCCACCCACCTTCGCACTGGCGACCTTCAGCGCGCCGCCGTCCTGCTGCCTGAGCAGTTCGTCTATGCGGTCGCGCTCGCGCTTGAAGGCGACGAGATCGTCGCCGCCCAGCGTCCTGCCGGTGGGCAGGCGCACGCGCATCGGATCGACCTTGGTGCCGTTGACGATCAGTTCGTAGTGCAGATGGGGGCCGGTGGCGAGGCCGGTCTGGCCGAGATAGCCGATGATCTGGCCCTGGCGCACCCGCATGCCGGGCTGGATGCCCTTGGCGAAGGCGCTCTGGTGGTT
>DAOKZN010000358.1:0-2884 GCA_035325625.1 Mesorhizobium sp.
CTCAGGTCCATGGCGAAGATGTTGGAATTGCCGTCCTCGCGCAGCAGGCTCATGATGACGCGCTGGCCGTCCGGCGAGAAGCGCGGAGCAAACGTCATGCCGGGGAAATTGCCAACCAGCTCGCGCTGGCCGGTCTCGATCTGCAGCAGGTAGACCCTGGGCTGCCCGCTCTCATAGGACATGTAGGTGATTTCCTGCCGGTTCGGCGAGAAGCGCGGCGTCATGACGATGGACGAGCCGTTGGACAGGTAACGGATGTTGGCGCCGTCCTGGTCCATGATGGCCAGCCGCTTCTTGCGCGCGTTCTTGGCGCCCGATTCGGCGATGAAGACCACGCGCGTGTCGAAATAGCCCTTCTCGCCCGTCAGCCGCTCGTAGATGGCGTCGGCGATGATATGGCCGATACGGCGCGTGTTGGCGTTGTTGGCGAAGAACTGCTCGCCCGAAAGCTGCTGGCCGGCGAAGGTGTCCCACAGCCGGTATTCGGCGCGGATGCGGCCGTCGGCCTCGCGGCTGACGCGGCCGGTCACCAGCGCCTGCGCGTTGATGACCTTCCAGTCGTCGAAGCGCGGCGCCACGTCGGGGTTGGAGATCTTCTCGATGAAGGCGCTCCTGTCGATCGGCGCGAACAGGCCCGAGCGCTTCAGGTCGGCGGTGACGATGCCCGAAATCTCGGTGCCCAGCGCGTCGCCGGCCAGGAAGTCGGTGATGGCGATCGGCAGCGGCTCGATATTGCCCTTGTTGACATCGATCTCCACCAGGGCGCGTGCCGGCAGCGTCGCGGCCGCGCTCAGCCCTGCGGCCAGCGCGCCGATCATCATGAGCGTGGAGAGGAATTTCTTCATGCGTTCAGCCTCGTGAATCTTGCGGCGGTCAGAACATGTCGCTGGGGTCGAAATTGACCACCACTTCGGACCAACTGTCATACTTGTCGGCGGGAAGATTGTATGGCGAGCAGCGCGCCACGGCCCGCCGCGCGGATTCCGCGGCCGCGCGCTGGACCCCGCTCGCACCTCCGCCGGAGACGATGTCGATCGGGCCATCGACGGCGCCGGAGCGATCCAGCCTGAACTTGACCGAGACCTTGAGGCTGCCGCCGTCTTCGGCGCCGGCGGGGATGTTCCAGCACTTCTCGACCTGGCCGCGCAGCGCGTCCATCTCGTTCTGCGACAGCCTGTTGCCGCCGGTGTTCTTCTCGCCGCCCAGGGAAGCCTGCTGGGTGGAACGCTTGGCGCCGCCGCCGGAGGGCTTGCGCTTGTCGAGCAGCGCCGCGATCTCGTCGGCGTTGAAGGACTTCTCGTCCGACTTCGGCTTGGAGGAAGCCTCCTTCACCGGCTTGTCGGCGCTCTTGCGGTCGGGCGCCTTGGCGGTCTCGGCCTGTGCAGGCCGCGGCTTGGCCTCCGGCGCGGGGGCGGCGTTGGGAAGCTGCACGGCCTCGCTCGGCTTGTCGGCGGCGATGGCCTCCGCCACCGGATCGGGCGTGGAAAGCGGCTGCTCCGCAGCCGCCGTCTTCTGCTCGGGCGGCTTGGGCGCGGGCGCCGGCTCCTTTGCCGGCACCGGCTTCGGCTCCGGCTGCTTGACCGGATCGGGCTTGACCTCTTCCTTCGGCTGCGGCGTCGGCGCCACCTCCGTGGCCGGGGCGGGCTTCGGCGCCTCCTTGGGCTTGGGCACCTCTTCCGGCTTCGGCCGCTCGGCCGGGGTGGGCGACGGCGGCGGCGAATTGTTGGCCTGGACGGGAACGGGCTTGGCCTCCGGCGTCGGCGGCTTTTCGGTGTCGACGCTGTTTTCGCCGACCTTCTGGGCATCGGCAACGACGTCGGGGCGCTGGGTGGGCGTGGGCGCCGGCTTGTCGCGCATCGTCGCCTTCTTGTCGCCCTGCTGGATCTGCGTGATCGACTCCACCGGCACGATGTCGACCGGCAGCGCCTCGACGTCGGTCACCTCGAAGGCGGCCGGCGCGCGCAGCGTGAACAGGCCGAAGCCGAGCAGCGCCGCATGCATGAGCACCGATGTGGTGAGGCCGGCCCGCAAGGTTACTGATCCTGTTCCTGCAGGGTGACGAGGCCGAGGTTCTTGTAGCCCGCGGCCGAGATGCGGGCCATGACCTTCATGACCGTGCCGTAGTCGGCAGTCTTGTCGCCGCGCACGTAGATGCGCTCGTCATAGCCGGTCTTGGAGATGGCCTCGAGCTTCGGCACCACCTCCTCGATGGGGATCTCGGTCTCCTGGAGATAGATCTTGCCCTCCTCGTCGATCGAGACGGTGATGGGCTGGGTGTCGGAGTTCATGGCCTTGGCCTGCGTCTCCGGCAGGTCGATCGGCACGCCGACGGTGAGAAGCGGCGCCGCCACCATGAAGATGATGAGCAGCACCAGCATGACGTCGACCATCGGGGTGACGTTGATTTCGGACATCAGGCCATGATGACGGCCGCGCCGCCTGTGGCCGCGTCCGCCGCGGCCCGCGCCGCCTGCGCTTACGGACATTCCCATGGCTCGACCTCAGGCTGCCTTCTGCATGACTTTTTCATCGATTTGCCGCGAGAGTATGGCGGAGAACTCGTCGGCGAAGCCCTCCATCCGAACCGCCAGCTTGCTGGCGTCCGATGACAGCTTGTTGTAGGCGATGACCGCCGGGATCGCCGCCATGAGGCCGATCGCGGTGGCCAGAAGCGCCTCTGCGATGCCGGGCGCGACCACCGACAGGCTGGTGTTCTTCGACGCCGCGATCGCCTGGAAGGAGGTCATGATGCCGACCACCGTGCCGAACAGGCCGATGAAGGGGGCGGCCGAGCCGGTGGTGGCGAGGAAGCCGAGGCGCCCTTCCAGCCGCTCCATCTCGCGCGTCAGCGCAAGGTCCATGGCCTTGTCGATGCGCGTCTGCA
>DAOKZN010000359.1:0-2871 GCA_035325625.1 Mesorhizobium sp.
AGCCGATCTCGCGCGCATGCTCCTTGATGCGCTCGCGCGTCGCGCCCGCCACCAGGGGGCTGTCGCGCAACGCAAGGGAAACCGTCGCGGTGGAGACGCCGAGGGCGTCCGCGATCGTCGAAAGCTTGATCTTCTGTGCCAGTGCCGCGGCCCCGCCCAACTTTTAAACTGTTTAAAAGCGGCTTATGCCATCCTTTACTACGGAATCAAAGCTTTTTCGCCAGCTCGCGGGTTTCGGCGGCCAGCGCCGCGCGGTGGCGGACCCGCAGCCGGTGCTCGCGCTGGATGATGTAGAGGCCGCTCATGACGATGATGGCGGCGCCGACGAGGGTCCAGCCGTCCGGAAGCTGGCCGAAGACCAGCCAGCCGGCGCCGATCATCCACACCATCTGGAGATAGGGATAGGGGGCGAGCGCGGTGGTGGTGGCCAGCCTGTAGGCCTGGATCAGCACCCAGTGGCCGACGCCGCCGAACACGCCGAGCAGCAGCAGTACCGCCCACAGCCCCGGCTCATGCGGCATCGAGGCGGCGGAGAACGGCAACGTGGGCAAGAGCAGGGCCGCCGGCGCCAGCGCCGAATAGAGGATGAGGCTTTCGGGCGTCTCGGTGGCCGACATGCGCCGCGTCATGATGACGTAGAGCGAGTTCGACAGCATCGCGCACAGCGCGTAGGCGTGGCCGGCGCCGAACACGCCGACGCCCGGCCGGGTGATGACCAGCACGCCGACGAAGCCGACGAGGATGGCCAGCCAGCGCCGCATGCCGGCCCATTCGCCCAGCAGCGGGCCGGCAAGCGCGGTGATGACCATCGGCCCGAAGAAATAGATCGAGGTGGTTTCGGCCAGTTGCAGCGTACGCAGCGCCATGAAGTTGAAGATGGTCGAGCCCGACAGAAGCACCCCGCGCAGGACATGGGCCGGCAGGTTGCGGGCGCGGAAGCGGCCGAGATGCCGCCAGCCCCGGAACAGCGCCAGGACCAGCACGATATGCACGGCAAAGCGCACCCAGGCGATGAACAGCGGCGCTACACCGGCCAGCACCAGATATTTGCTGCCGGTATCGAGGAAGGTGAAGAAGACATAGGCGGAGACCATGTAGAGGATCGCCGCCGGCGACGTCGCCGCGTCGTGTGGTTTTGGGGAAGCTTGCACGCCTGAAACCGGACCGTGGGAGGAACTCTGTCCGGTATTTGCGGGAAGTGCGCCGCAGGGGCAAGGTCCCGGCGGGCGATACCGGCAAAAAGCCCGGCAAATCAGCCGGCGTTCTGCCCTTCGGGGGCGCCCGCCACCTCGACCGCCTCGACCGCCTCGTCCTCTTCCAGCACGATCTCCTCGTTCGACAGGTTGGCCTCGACGCGGGCCAGAAGCTTCGACAGCGCCTTCTGCTCCTTCTTGTCGAGCCCCCTCAGCGCCTGCTTCTCCGTCTTCTTCACCGATTTCTCGATGGCCTGGATGGCGTCGCGGCCGGTCGAGGTGAGGAAGATGTGGGCTTGGCGCGCATCCGAGGAGGAGGCGCGCTTTTCAAGGAAGCCCTGCGCCTGCAGCCGGTTTATGGTCTTGGTTATGGTGGGTGGGCGCACGCCGAGCCGGTCGGCCAGGCCGCCGGGCGTCTGGCCGTCCTCGCGGCCCAGCGCCAGCATGATCTGATCCTGTCCGGCATAGAAGCCGTGCGTCAGCAACCGGGCGGCCAGCGCGGTGCGCGCCAGCCTCGCGGCCGAATGCAGCCGGCTCATCGTCGCGCTTTTGTCAGCCTTGACCATGCTCTTTCTCCCCGCGCTTCATGCATCCATGTCAAGCGCGGCACCGCTGCCCGTCCGTCGTGGCGCAGGGGGCCGCCAAGTGCTTTGCCGGTAAACGTTACCGACGCGAACGGCTATTGGCAGAGCAATATTTCAATTGCATGACAAAGCACCTTAGTACGCCGGCCAAAGGGAAAAAAGGTTACCGCGCCGCGTGGCTGGCCCATCGCATTGGCGGGTGCAAATCCGCCGCCGCCATCCTATATGGGAAGCCATATCCGTTTCGAGGCACTCCCATGAGCGACGCACAGACGCAGATTCCCGTTACCGTTCTCACCGGCTATCTCGGCGCCGGCAAGACCACCCTGCTCAACCGCATCCTGTCGGAGAACCACGGCAAGCGCTACGCCGTCATCGTCAACGAGTTCGGCGAGATCGGCATCGACAACGACCTGATCGTGGAATCCGACGAGGAAATCTACGAGATGAACAATGGCTGCGTGTGCTGCACGGTGCGCGGCGACCTGATCCGCGTGGTCGAGGGGCTGATGCGCCGCCCCGGCCGCTTCGACGCCATCGTGGTGGAGACGACCGGCCTTGCCGATCCGGTGCCGGTGGCGCAGACCTTCTTCATGGACGACGACGTGCGCAGCAAGACCCGGCTGGACGCCGTGGTGGCGCTGGTGGACGCCAAGCACCTGCCGCTGCGCCTCAAGGACTCGAAGGAAGCCGAGGACCAGATCGCCTTCGCCGACGTCGTCATACTCAACAAGACCGACCTGGTCACGCCGGAAGAGCTGCGCGACGTGGAGGCGACCGTGCGCGCCATCAACCCCGCCGCCAGGATCCACCGCACCCAGCGCTCAGGCGTGCCGCTCGGCGAGGTGCTGGACCGCGGCGCCTTCGACCTTTCCCGCGCGCTGGAGAACGACCCGCATTTCCTCGATGCCGACGAGCATGACCACGATCATGTCTGCGGGCCGGACTGCGACCACGACCACGACCATCACCACCATCATCATCACGACCACGATCACGATCATGATCATCACCATGATGGGCACCACCATGACGGGCACGCCTCGCCGATCCACGACGTGACGGTGCAGTCGGTGTCGCTGCGCGGCGGCGAG
>DAOKZN010000360.1:0-2851 GCA_035325625.1 Mesorhizobium sp.
CGCTCCATCTCGCGCGTCAGCGCAAGGTCCATGGCCTTGTCGATGCGCGTCTGCAGGCCGAGCGGCGACTTGGCGCCCTTCTCGAAGCTCTTCTTCCATTCGCGCATGGCGGCCACGAAGATGGCGCCCATGCCGGTCGTCTTGCGGTCGGCCAGCGTGCGGTAGAGCTCCTCCAGCGACTGTCCCGACCAGAACACCTGCTCGAAGCGGTTGAGCGCGGCGCGCATGCGGGCGAAGGCTACCAGCTTGTCCACGATGATCGCCCAGGTCCATATGGAGGCGGCGAGCAGCCCCAGCATGACCAGCTTGACCACCCAGCCGGCCTGCATGAACAGGGCCCAAATCGACAATTGCGCGCCCGGTTCGGCGAGTGCGATATTTTCCATCATCCATTCCTTAAAGAGTCCGGGCGTGGCTTGCGGCTAGCCCCCTTGCGCATCCCCGGTGGTCCATCCGCCGGCTTCCGGAAATGCCCCAAAATGCGCCTTTGGCGGCCTTTCTTAGGGCAAATGTTGGTGAAACGAAGGCGCTCGGATTCCTCCAATTCTCACCGATATTTTCATGAACCGTTATGGTTAAGGATGCGTTAGGGGCGCGCGCTTTCCCGCGCCCACGCCGAATGCGCGCAGGACAGGGCTGCCCCGGCGGGTGCACGGAAGGTTCAGCAGCGGCGCGCGGCAGCCCCGTTGGCGTCCAGCGCGACGATGCGGCGGACGATGCGCGCCGCCTCGATGACGAGGTCCTGCATGCGCCGCTTCGGCGGCACGTCAAGCGCGATGAACCTCCGCGTGACGCTGCTCGGCGAGATCACCAATGTCTTCGACGAGAAATATGCCTCGTCCACGCCGATCGTGGATCAGGCGCGGCCCGACCCGGCGGCCTTCCTGCCGGGGCGACAGCGGCAAAAACCGCGCACGCCCCGCAGCTTCGCAGGGCGTGTCGGGGCAGGACGTGCCGGGCAGGCGCTACGCGGTCAGACGCGGCGCTCCACCATCATCTTCTTGATCTCGGCGATCGCCTTGGCCGGGTTGAGGCCCTTGGGGCAGGTCTGCGTGCAGTTCATGATGGTGTGGCAGCGGTAGAGCCGGAACGGATCTTCCAGATTGTCGAGCCGCTCGCCGGTCGCCTCGTCCCTGGAGTCGATCAGCCAGCGATAGGCCTGCAGCAGCACGGCGGGGCCGAGATAGCGGTCGCCGTTCCACCAGTAGCTCGGGCAGGCGGTGGAGCAGCAGGCGCACAATATGCACTCGTAGAGCCCGTCGAGCTTCTGCCGGTCCTCGTGGCTCTGCAGCCATTCCTTGGCCGGCTCGGGCGACACTGTCTGCAGCCAGGGCTGGATGGAGGCGTGCTGGGCGTAGAAGTTGGTCAGGTCGGGCACAAGGTCCTTCACCACCGGCATGTGCGGCAGCGGATAGACCTTGACGGGACCGGAAATGTCGTCGGCGCCCTTGGTGCAGGCCAGCGTGTTGGAGCCGTCGATGTTCATGGCGCAGGAGCCGCAGATGCCTTCGCGGCAGGAGCGGCGCAGCGTCAGCGTCGGATCGATCTTGTTCTTGATCCACAACAGCGCGTCGAGAACCATCGGCCCGCAATCGTCCATGTCGACGAAATAGGTGTCGACGCTCGGGTTCTCTTCGTCGTCCGGCGACCAGCGATAGATGCGGTATTCGCGCAGGTTCGTGGCGCCTTCCGGCTTCGGCCAGGTTTTTCCTTCCCGGATCTGGGAATTCTTGGGGAGTGCGAGTTCGACCATTGCCGTGCGATCCTCAATACACCCGCGCCTTGGGCGCGATCTTTGCCGGGTCGATGCCGCCCTCGGAGACGGGCAGCAGCGTTTCGGTGTGGACCGGCCTGTAGGACAGCGTCACCTTGCCGTCCGGCGCGACGCGGGCCAGCGTGTGCTTGCGCCAGTTCTTGTCGTCGCGCTCGGAGAAATCCTCGCGCGCATGGGCGCCGCGGCTTTCCTTGCGGGCTTCCGCGCCGTAGACGGTGGTGATGGCGTTGGCCATCAGGTTCTCCAGCTCCAGCGTCTCCACCAGATCGGAGTTCCAGATCATCGAGCGGTCGGTGACCTTGAGGTCCTTCAATTCGCCCCAGATCGCGGAGATGCGGCGGCAGCCGGCCTCCAGCGTGTCCTGGGTGCGGAACACGGCCGCGTCCTCCTGCATGGCCCGCTGCATCTTCTCGCGCAGCACGGCGGTCGGCGTCGGGCCGCTGGCATGGCGCAGGCCGTCGAAGCGGTCCATGATCCGGTCCGCCGCGGCCTTGTTGAGCGACGGCACCGCCGCCTCGCGGTCCACCACCTGGCCGGCGCGGATGGCGGCAGCGCGGCCGAACACGACGAGGTCGATCAGCGAGTTGGAGCCGAGCCGGTTGGCGCCGTGCACGGAGGCGCAGCCGGCCTCGCCCACCGCCATCAGGCCGGGCGACACGCGGTCGGGATCGCCGGCCGTCGGGTTCAGCACCTCGCCCCAGTAATTGGTGGGGACGCCGCCCATGTTGTAGTGCACGGTCGGCAGCACCGGGATCGGTTCGCGGGTCACGTCCACGCCGGCGAAGATCTTGGCCGACTCGGAGATGCCCGGAAGACGCTCGTGCAGCACGGCCGGATCGAGATGGTCGAGATGCAGGAAGATGTGGTCCTTGTTCCTGCCGACGCCGCGTCCCTCGCGGATTTCCAGCGTCATGCAGCGCGAGACGACGTCGCGCGAGGCGAGGTCCTTGGCCGAGGGCGCATAGCGCTCCATGAAGCGCTCGCCCTCGGAATTGACCAGATAGCCGCCCTCGCCGCGCGCGCCCTCGGTGATGAGGCAGCCGGCGCCGTAGATGCCGGTCGGGTGGAACTGCACGA
>DAOKZN010000361.1:0-2836 GCA_035325625.1 Mesorhizobium sp.
GCCCACAAGCTGATCGAGGAGTTCATGATCCAGGCCAACGTCTCGGCCGCCGAGACGCTGGAGGCCAGGAAGCAGCCGCTCATCTACCGCATCCACGACGCGCCCTCGCTGGCCAAGCAGGAATCGCTGCGCGACTTCCTGCACACGCTCGGCCTCTCGCTGGCGCGCGGACCGCAGATGCGGCCCGCGCAGTTCAACGGCATCCTGCAGCAGGTGCGCGGGCAGGACAGCGAGGAACTGGTCAACGAGGTGGTGCTGCGCGCCCAGAGCCAGGCCGAATATTCGCCCGCCAATATCGGCCATTTCGGGCTGAACCTGCGCCGCTACGCGCATTTCACCTCGCCGATCCGCCGCTATGCCGACCTTACGGTCCATCGCGCACTGATCGCCGCGCTCGGCCTCGGCTCCGGCGGGCTCACCCGCGACGAGGAGGCCCGGCTGGAAGAAACCGCGGCGCTGATCTCGACCGCAGAACGGCGCGCCATGGCGGCCGAGCGGGAGACGGTGGACCGCCTCATCGCCGCCTACCTGGCCGAGCGCATAGACGACCGCTTCGAGGCCCGCGTCTCGGGCGTCACCAAGGCGGGACTCTTTGTCCAATTGCCGCAATACGGCGCCGATGGCTTTATCCCGGTGTCATCGCTCGGTGGCGATTACTATATATACGACGAAACAGCGCGGTCGCTTTTCGGAGAACGCAGCGGAAAAGGCTATCAGCTTGCGGATCGCGTGGAGGTCCGCCTCGTGGAGGTCGCGCCGATGGCCGGTGCGATGCGCTTCGAGATGCTGAGCGAGCCCAAGCCGCTGCCGGGTTCGAGGCGGTCGTTCCACAAGGCCAAGGGCCGGTCGCGCGCCTCGCAATCGCGCCCGGGTTCGCGCGGCAGGAGACGGTGATCATGGAAGAACAGGTATTCGGCGGAGAGAATCATTCCGGCCGCCCGACACGTCCGCTCTGGGAGGCGATGAAGCGCGGCTTCTTCGGCCGCTGCCCCCATTGCGGCGAAGGCAAGCTGTTCCGCGCCTTCGTCAAGACGGCGGACCGTTGCTCGAATTGCGGCGAGGACTTCTCGCATCACCGCGCCGACGACCTGCCGGCCTATCTCGACATCGTGGTCGTCGGCCATGTCGTGCTCGGCGGCTTCATGGCGGTGGAGGCGACCACCGCATGGCCCATGTGGCTGCATCTGGCCGTATGGGCGCCGGTCACGCTGATCCTGGCGCTCCTGCTTCTCCAGCCGATCAAGGGCGCCGTGGTCGGGCTTCAATGGGCGCTCTACATGCACGGCTTCGGCGGCGAGCCGGATTCGCTCGAGCCCCATCCCGAGGCATGAGCGGCCCTGGCGCAATGTCGGCGCGGCGGCCACCCCTTTCGCGGCCACCCCTTTCGCGGCGAGTAACTTTCCGCTAGGGCGTGCGCATGGATGGGATGACCAAGGCGGAAGTCGACAAGGCCGAAAGCGGCGAGATCGTGCGCAAGGGCGCGCCGAAGCGCCCGCGCGACGCGGCCACGCTGATTCTGCTCGACCGGCGCGGCGACGACTTTCTGGTGCTGATGGGCCGCCGCCACCGCAGCCATGCCTTCATGCCGGGCAAGTTCGTCTTTCCCGGTGGCCGCACCGATCCCGCCGATGCCCGCGTGCCGGTGGCAAGCGCCCTTACAGCACTGGACGAGCAGAAGCTCATGGCCGGCATCGGCCGCATCAGCGCGGCGCGTGCCCGCGCCATCGCGCTTTCCGCAATCCGCGAAACCTATGAGGAGGCCGGCCTGCTGATCGGCCGCAAGGGCGCCTTCGCCACCACCAGGCCCGACTGGCAGGGCTTTGTGCGGCACGGCGTGCAGCCTTCGCTGGAGGCGATGCGCTTCATCGCCCGCGCCATCACGCCGCCCGGCCGGGTGCGGCGCTTCGACACGCGGTTCCTGGCCGCCTGGCGGGGCGACATCGCGGTGGAGCTGGCCGGGGGCGGGCCGAGCAACGAGCTGGAGGAACTCGCCTGGCTGCCGATCGCCGAAGCCAAGCAGATGGAGGTTCCGGCCATCACCCGCACGATCCTGGAAGAGCTGGAGGCGCGGCTGGCCGGCGACCCGCAGTTGCGCCCCGCGGCCGAGGTGCCTTTCTACCGGCTCGTGCGCACGCATTTCGGGCGCGAGCTTCTCTGAACGAAATCCGGACTTCGCATGACGGTGGACACCAGGGTGCAGGACGAGGAGCATGTGCAATGGCTGCCGATGGCGGCGGCCATCTCCTCGATCAGCGTGGTGGGCATCGCCATCGGCCTCGGCATGCCGCTCCTGTCCGTCATCCTGGAATCACGCGGCCACTCTGCCTCCATGATCGGGCTGAACACGGCCGTCGCCGGCATCGCCTCGATCGCGGGCGCACCGCTGGCGACGCCGCTGGCAACGCGGCTTGGGGTCGCCTGGACCATGCTTTTGATGATCGCCACCGGGGCGCTGGCCTTCGTCGGCTTCCATTTCGCGCCTGCCTTCTGGATGTGGTTTCCGCTGCGCGTGGCGCTGCACATGTCGCTGACCATCCTGTTCATCCTGTCCGAATTCTGGATCAGCACCTCGGCGCCGCCGCGCCGGCGCGGCCTCGTGCTCGGCATCTATGCCACGGTGCTTTCGCTCGGCTTCGCCGCCGGCCCGTGGCTGTTCGCGCATCTCGGCAGCTCGGGCTTCCTGCCGTTCGGCGTCGCCGTGGCGCTGGTGACGGTTGCGGCGATCCCGGTTCTTGCCGCCCGCAACGAAAGCCCGCCGATCCGCCCCGAGGGCGAGGAGACCAGCGGCTTCCTGCGCTATATCTGGCTGGTGCCGACGGCGACGGTGGCGGTGCTG
>DAOKZN010000362.1:0-2832 GCA_035325625.1 Mesorhizobium sp.
TCTCGGCCTTGCGCTCGCTCATCTTCTGCACGACGACGCCGGCATGCTCCTCGTCCACGTCGATGACCACTTCCTCGACCGGCTCCAGAAGCTGGCCGCTCTCGTCCTTCTGCATGACGACGCGCGGCCGCGACACGGCAAGCTCGAAGCCCTCGCGCCGCATGGTCTCGATCAGCACGGCAAGCTGCAGCTCGCCGCGGCCGGAGACGTAGAACGAATCCTTGTCGGCCGATTCCTCGATCTTCAGCGCGACATTGCCTTCCGCCTCGCGGAACAGGCGGTCGCGGATGACGCGGCTGGTCACCTTGTCGCCCTCGGTGCCGGCCAGCGGCGAATCGTTGACCAGGAAGCTCATGGTCACGGTGGGCGGGTCGATCGGCTGCGCGGGCATCGCCTCCTCGACCGAGGGGTCGCAGAAGGTGTCGGCGACCGTGCCCTTGGAAAGGCCGGCGATGGCGACGATGTCGCCCGCCTGCGCTTCGTCGATCGGCTGGCGCTCGATGCCGCGGAAGGCGAGGATCTTGGACACCCGCCCCGTCTCCAGCAGCGTGCCGTCATGGTGCAGCACCTTCACCGCCTGGTTCGGCTTCAGCGTGCCGCTTTCGATGCGGCCGGTTATGATGCGGCCGAGGAACGGATTGGCTTCCAAGATGGTGCCGATCATGCGGAACGGGCCGGGATGCACGGTCGGCGCCGGCACGTGGTCGAGCACCAGGTCGAACAGCGGCGCAAGGCCCCCGTCCTTGGGCCCGGTGGGGTCGGCGGCCATCCAGCCGTCGCGGCCGGAACCGTAGAGGATGGGGAAGTCGAGCTGCTCGTCGGTGGCGTCGAGCGCCGCGAACAGGTCGAACACCTCGTTGATGACCTCGACATGGCGCGCGTCGGGCCGGTCGATCTTGTTGATGGCGACGATGGGCTTCAGCCCCACCTTCAGCGCCTTGCCGACCACGAACTTGGTCTGCGGCATCGGCCCTTCGGCGGCGTCCACCAGCACGATGGCGCCGTCCACCATGTTGAGGATGCGCTCCACCTCGCCGCCGAAGTCGGCGTGGCCGGGCGTGTCGACGATGTTGATGCGCGTGTCCTTCCATTCCACCGAGGTGGCCTTGGCCAGGATGGTGATGCCGCGCTCCTTCTCGATGTCGCCGGAATCCATGACGCGTTCGGCGACGCGCTGGTTGTCCCGGACCGAGCCGGATTGCTTGAGCAGCGCGTCGACCAGCGTCGTCTTTCCATGGTCGACATGCGCGATGATCGCGATGTTGCGGAGTTTCATTGTCTTCTCTGGGTGCGTTCGTCGGCGGGCGGGAGGTTGCTTGGCCCGCGCGCCGCGTCTTTCGGTTGGGCGGCTCATACAGGTTTTTACGCAAATGCGAAAGGGGCGGCGCGAAGGAACGCGCCATCACCAATTGTTAAGCCTTCGCGCGTAGCATTCCGTTAACCAATCGTGGAACCATTCGGGGCAAGGGACATTCGACATCCCATGATGCGCAACATCGACCGGCTCGGCCCCGCTTTCGCCTGCGCGGCGCTCGTCGTCCTGCTGGCCTCGGCCGGTGCGCGCTCGGCCGCCAAATCTGCAGACGCTCCCGTTCCCCCGACGGCTGCCGAGCGGCTGTTTCCCGATGCCCCCGACGGTGTCGATCCGGTGGTGACCGGCCCGGTCAGCGCGGCCTTCAGGCAGCGCCAGGTGGCCGCCGGCTGCGACCAGGCCGTGTGGCCCGAGGTTCCGGCGGAGTGCTATCCCCGCTGAAGGGGCCGCCTGCGAAAGCTGCCGCCTTCCGTTGCGTCAGCGGGCGCCGCATTTCTGGTTGCACTGCAGCATTTTCACGCTAAACATTTGCCGCTTTCTATTTTCCCGACAAATTGTGGAGCGCGCATCCTTGGCCATCAAGAAGATTCTCGTCGCCAACCGGTCCGAAATCGCCATCCGCGTCTTCCGCGCGGCCAGCGAGCTAGGCCTGAAAACGGTGGCGATCTGGGCCGAGGAGGACAAATATTCGCTGCACCGCTTCAAGGCCGACGAGAGCTACCAGGTCGGGCGCGGGCCGTGGCTTGCCAAGGACATGGGGCCGATCGAGAGCTACCTGTCGATCGACGAGATCCTGCGCGTGGCGAAGCTCTCGGGCGCCGACGCCATCCACCCCGGCTACGGGCTGCTTTCGGAAAGCCCGGAATTCGCCGAGGCCTGCGCGAAGGCAGGCATCATCTTCATCGGGCCCAAGCCGGAGACGATGCGCCGGCTGGGCAACAAGGTGGCGGCCCGCAACCTGGCCGTGGAGGTCGGCGTGCCGGTGGTGCCGGCCACCGACCCGCTGCCCGACGACATTGAAGAAGTGAAGAAGCTGGCCGCCGGGATCGGCTATCCGGTCATGCTGAAGGCGTCGTGGGGCGGGGGAGGGCGCGGCATGCGCGTCATCCGCGCCGAGGCCGACCTTGCCCGCGAGGTCATGGAAGGCAAGCGCGAGGCCAAAGCCGCCTTCGGCAAGGACGAGGTCTATCTGGAAAAGCTGGTCGAGCGCGCGCGCCATGTCGAGGTGCAGGTGCTGGGCGACACGCATGGCAACGTCGTGCATCTGTTCGAGCGCGACTGCTCCGTCCAGCGCCGCAATCAGAAGGTGGTGGAGCGCGCCCCGGCGCCCTATCTCGACGACGCGCAGCGCCAGGAACTGTGCGGCCATGCGCTGGAGATCGCCAGAAAGACGAACTATATCGGCGCCGGCACGGTCGAGTTCCTCCAGGACGCCGACACCGGAAAATTCTACTTCATCGAGGTCAATCCGCGCATCCAGGTCGAGCACACCGTCACCGAGGAGGTGACCGGCATCGACA
>DAOKZN010000363.1:0-2826 GCA_035325625.1 Mesorhizobium sp.
TGAGCTGCTCCGACGTCATGTTCGGGTTCTGCATCGCCAGATACATGATGGCGAATTGCTGGCCCGTGCCCTTGACGATGGTGGGGTCCTTGGCGTCGGACGGCAGTTGCCCGCGCACCTGCTGGACCTTGGACATGACCTCGGTGAGCGCGGTGTCGGGATCGGAGCCGAGCTTCATCTGCACGGTCACCACGCTGGCCGACGGCCGGCTCTGCGAGGTGACGTAGTCGATATTCTCGGTCGTGGCGACAGCGGCCGCGATCGGCGCGGTGATGAAGCCCTGGATCAGGTCGGGGCTGGCGCCGGCATAGGCGGTGGTGATGGTGATGACGGTCTCGTCCACCTTCGGATACTGCCGCACCGACAGGTTTGCCATGCCCTGGAAGCCCAGAAGCAGGATGAGCAGCGCCACGACGGTGGAAAGCACCGGCCGGCGGATGAAGAGGGCGGAGAAATTCATTGCGCGCCGCCCTCCTGCGGCAGCAGCACGGACGGATCGACCGTGTTGTCCACCTTGACCGGGGAGCCGTTGGACAGGCGGTTCTGGCCCGCCGTCACCACCTCGTCGCCGGCCTCGATGCCCGACAGGATCTCGACGCGCCCGTCGGAGCGGCGGCCGGTCTTGACGAACACCTGATGCGCCGTCAGCGCCGGCGCCCCGTTGCCGGCCGGCGCGGCCGCAGCCGAGGCGGCGCCGGACGATCCTTCCTGCGCCGGGTCCTTTTGCGCGGGGGCGGCGGGCTTGTCGGAGGAGGTGCGCACCACGAAGACGAAGTCGCCGTAGAGGCTGGCGGTCAGCGCAGTCTGCGGAACGGCGATGATGCCGTTCTCCTTCGGCTGCTCGACGCGCACCTGCACGAACTGGCCGGGGCTCAGCCGGTGGTCGGGATTGGCGATCTCGGCGCGCACGGACACCAGGCGGCTGGCCGGGTCGATCTTCGGGTCGATGCCGGTGATGGAGCCCTTGTAGGGCATGCCGTCCCCGTTCAGGCCGAAGGTGACCGGCTGGCCGATCGAGAGGTCGGCGAACTGCTGCTCGGGCACGGTGAAGTCGGTGCGCATCGTGTCGAGGTCCTGCAGCGTCACCACCACGTTGCCCGGCGCCACATACTGGCCCAGATCGATGCGGGGAATACCCAGCGTGCCGGGAAAGGGCGCCTTGAGCAGCTTCTGGTCGGCCAGCGCCCGGAGCTTGACCACCTGCGACCGCGACGTCGAGGCGGCCGCGCTGGCGGTGTCGAGCGTGGCCTGCGTGCCGGCGCCGCTCTTGCGCAGCGCCTGCGCGCGGTCCAGCGCCTGCTGGTCGAGCGTGGCCTGGGTTCTGGCCGCGGCCAGATCCGCCTGCTCGACGGCATCGTCCAGCCGCACCAGAAGCTGTCCCTGATCCACATGCTGGTTGGCCTTGAACAGGATCTCCTTCACCACGCCGGTGGTTTCGACGGTGAGGTCCACGCCGCGGGCGGCGGCCACCGTGCCGATCGCCTCGATGCCGGGGGTCCAGGTCACGGGCTCGACCTTCACCGTCGACACGGTGAGCGGCACCACAGGCATGTTGGCGAAGTAGTCCTGGATCGCCCGGTCGCGGAACAGGTTGAAGCCGACGATGCCGCCGCACACCAGGACGAGCAGGACGAAGGCGATGATGAAGCGCTTGATCACGGGTTTCTCTCGCGTTTTCGACGGTCGATCGTCCGGACGGCTTTCACGCGGGCGGGACGGGCTCCGAAATCCGAGCGGCCTTACTGTACCGTCTGGACGGTCTTGTCAATTGCGGATAGGCTGAAATAATGGAGGAGCGATGAAGAAACGCCGACCGAACTCGCGCGAGAAGATTCTGGCCGCAGCCGCCGACGTGGCGCGCGAAGCCGGCCCGGGTAGCCTTTCGCTCGACGCGGTGGCAAGCCGCGCCGGGGTTTCAAAAGGCGGGCTCCTCTACAATTTCCCCACCAAAGCCAAGCTCATGCAGGCGCTGGTGGAGGATTATCTGGGCGAGTTCGAGGAGCGGCTGGAGGCGGCCGGCGCGGAACGGAAGGGCGGGGAGAACCTTTTGTCCACCTATGTCCGGCTCTCTGTCAGCGAGTGTCAGGAGACCCACGCCTCCGCCTCGTGGATCTTCTCGGCGGTCGCGGAAGACCCGGAGTTCCTCACGCCGATCAAGACCTTCCGGCGCCAGCTCTTCGAGCGGCTCAAGGTCGAGATCCCGGACCTGCGGGCGCTGCTGGTGGCCTATCTGGCGATCGAGGGGCTGCGCAGCCTCAGCCTGTTCGACTTCGAGCTGCTGTCCGAGGAGGAGCGCGAGCAGCTTGTAGAGGTGCTGCTTTCGATCTCGGCGGGCGGCCTGCCGGCACAATAGCGCCTTTGCGGCGGCGCCGGCAGTGTGTTTACTGCGGGCCATGGCTTTCACGTTGAGACAGCTGCAGTTCTTCATCGCCGTGGCCGAGCAGGGCACCGTCTCGCGCGCGGCGCAGACCCTGTCGATCTCGCAATCCTCGGTCACCGAGGCGATCAAGGAACTGGAGAGCGATCTCGGCGTGGAGCTGTTCGAGCGCCACCCGCGCGGCCTCAACATCACCCACAAGGGCCACCAGTTCCTGCGCCACGCCACCAAGATCCTGGCCAACGTATCCGACGCCCGGCGCGCCTTCCATGCCGGGCAGGAGGCGGCAAGGGGCCGGCTTCAGCTCGGCGTCACCTCGCTGGTGGCCGGCTATGTGCTGTCCGACCTCCTGGCGCGCTACCGCCGCGCCTATCCGGGGGTGGAGGTCTCGGCCATCGAGGACAATGGCGACTATCTCGAGCACCTGCTGATCGGCGGCAAGCTGGACG
>DAOKZN010000364.1:0-2816 GCA_035325625.1 Mesorhizobium sp.
GCCGCTGTGCTCGGCCTTGCCGATCACCTTCAGCCCGTCGCGCAGCCATTGCACGGCAGCGCCCGCGATGAAGATCGAGCCTTCCAGCGCATAGGTGGTCTTGCCGTCGAGGCGGTAGGCGATGGTGGTGAGCAGCCGGTTCCGGGAGCGCACCATGTCGGCACCGGTGTTGAGCAGAGCGAAGCAGCCGGTGCCGTAGGTGGACTTCATCATGCCCGGCTCGAAGCAGGCCTGGCCGATGGTCGCCGCCTGCTGGTCGCCGGCCACGCCGAGGATCCTTATTCCGCCACCGAAGAGCTTTTCATCCGTGATTCCATAGTCGTCGGCGCAGTCCTTGACCTGCGGCATCATCCGCGCGGGAATGCCCAGTATGCCGAGCAGTTCCTCGTCCCAGGCGTTCGTTGCGATATTATAGACCAGCGTGCGCGAGGCGTTGGTGGCGTCGGTGGCGTGCACCTTGCCGCCGGTAAGACGCCAGATCAGGAATGAATCTATGGTGCCCGCCAGCAACTCGCCCTTCTCGGCGCGGCGGCGCGCGCCCTTCACCTTGTCCAGCATCCAGGCGATCTTGGTGCCCGAGAAATAGGGATCGAGCAGCAGCCCGGTCCTGCGGGTGAACTTCGGCTCGAGGCCCTGCTTTTTCAGCTTCGCGCACAGCGGCGCCGTGCGCCGGTCCTGCCACACGATTGCCGGATGGATCGGCCTGCCGGTCTCGCGCTCCCAGATGACGACGGTCTCGCGCTGGTTGGTGATGCCGATGGCGGCGACTTCACCGGCCCGACGCCCGCCCTTTTTCAATGCCGTCTTCACGGTCGAGACCACGCTCGACCAGATCTCCTCCGGGTCGTGCTCGACCCAGCCGGAAGCGGGGTAGTGCTGGGTGAACTCCTTCTGGCCGACGCCGGCCACCTTCATGGCCCCGTCGAACAGGATCGCCCGGCTCGACGTGGTGCCCTGGTCGATCGCCAGGATGAAACCGCTCATTATCTCTCCCGCAGGAACCGCCCCGCCTTTGTCCAAAAATCCGCAACGGAAGGGGCGGCAAAGCCGCCCCTTCCCTGCTCATGCCCGGCTGGAACTATTTCTGCCAGCTCTTCACCAGTTCGTCATAGTTTATGGTGATGGGCTTTTCCTTCTCGTTCTCGATCTTGAGCTGCGGCGCGAGGTTGCCCTTGGCCACCGCGTCCTTGTTCCAGTATTCGAGATCGTGCTCCTCGGCGAGCTTCGGGCCGATATCGCCCTGCACGCCCGACTTCTCGATGCGGCCCATGACCTTCTCCTGCTCGGCGCAGAGCGAATCCATGGCTTCCTGCGCGGTCTTGGCGCCGGAAGAAGCATCGCCGATTGCCTGCCACCACAGCTGCGCCAGCTTCGGATAGTCCGGAACGTTGGTGCCCGTGGGCGACCACTGCACGCGCGCCGGCGAGCGGTAGAACTCGATCAGGCCGCCGAGCTGGGGCGCGCGGTCGGTGAAGCTCTGGTGGTGGATGGTGGAGTCGCGGATGAAGGTGAGGCCGACATGGCTCTTCTTCACGTCCACGGTCTTGGAGGTCACGAACTGCGCGTAGAGCCAGGCGGCCTTGGCGCGGTCGTCGGGCGTGGACTTCATCAGCGTCCACGAGCCGACGTCCTGGTAGCCGAGCTTCATGCCGTCCTTCCAGTAGACGCCGTGCGGGCTCGGCGCCATGCGCCACTTGGGCGTGCCGTCGTCGTTCATCACCGGCAGGCCGGGCTTGACCATGTCGGCGGTGAAGGCGGTGTACCAGAAGATCTGCTGGGCGATGTTGCCCTGCGCCGGCACCGGGCCGCTCTCGGAGAAGGTCATGCCCTGCGCCTCGGCCGGGGCGTACGCCTTCAGCCAGTCCAGATATTTCTGGATGGAGTAGACGGCGGCCGGGCCGTTGGTGTCGCCGCCGCGCGCCACGCAGGAGCCGACGGGACGCGAGTTCTCGTCCACCTTGATGCCCCATTCGTCCACCGGCAGGCCGTTCGGCAGGCCCTTGTCGCCGTTGCCGGCCATGGACAGCCACGCATCGGTGAAGCGCCAGCCCAGCGACGGGTCCTTCTTGCCGTAGTCCATGTGGCCGTAGACCTTCTGGCCGTTTACGTCGCGGCCGGTGAAGAACTCGGCGATGTCCTCATAGGCCGACCAGTTGACCGGAACGCCGAGGTCGTAGCCGTACTTGGCCTTGAAGTCGGCCTTGTTCTTCTCGTCGTTGAACCAGTCGTAGCGGAACCAGTAGAGGTTGGCGAACTGCTGGTCGGGAAGCTGGTAGAGCTTCTTGTCCGGCGCGGTGGTGAAGGACGTGCCGACGAAGTCGGCAAGGTCGAGGCCGGGGTTGGTGACGTCCTTGCCCTCGTTGGCCATGAAGTCGGTCAGGTTGCGCACCTGCTGGTAGCGCCAGTGCGTGCCGATCAGGTCCGAATCGTTGACCCAGCCGTCATAGAGGTTCTGCCCGGTCTGCATCTGGGTCTGGATCTTCTCCACGACGTCACCCTCCTGGATGATGTCGTGGGTGACCTTGATGCCGGTGATGGCCGAGAAGGCCGGCGCCAGCACGTCGGACTCATACTGGTGGGTGGTGATGGCTTCCGACACCACCTTGATCTCCATGCCCTGGAAGGGCTTGGCGGCGTCGATGAACCATTGCATCTCCTTTTCCTGGTCCGCACGGGACAGCGAGGAAAGGTCGCCTATCTCCTTGTCCAGAAAGGCTTTCGCCTCGTCCATTCCGGCATAGGCGTTGCCTGCCCCAAGCAGCAGGACAAGCGCGGTCGTCGATGTTAAAAGCTGCCGTCGCATTTCGTCTCCTCCA
>DAOKZN010000365.1:0-2810 GCA_035325625.1 Mesorhizobium sp.
GCCGACATCCTCACCTTCGAGGAGCATCGCGGCCCGGTGGCCGGCAGGACCTTCGCCTGGACCGGCGACGGCAACAACGTGCTGCATTCGCTGCTGGAAGCTTCGGCGCGCTTCCGCTTCAACGTCAACGTCGCCGTGCCCGAAGGCAGCGAGCCGGCGCGGAAATTCGTCGACTGGTCGAAGGCCAATGGCGGCAGCGTTTCCTTCACACGCTCGGCCGAGGAGGCCGTGGCGGACGCCGACTGCGTGGTCACCGACTGCTGGGTGTCCATGGGGCAGGAGCACCGCGCCCGCGGCCACAACGTCTTCCTGCCCTATCAGGTCAATGCGGCGCTGATGGCCAAGGCCAGGCCCGATGCCCTGTTCATGCACTGCCTGCCCGCCCATCGCGGCGAGGAGGTGACGGACGAGGTCATCGACGGCCCGCATTCGGTGGTCTTCGACGAGGCCGAGAACCGGCTGCACGCGCAGAAGGCGGTGCTGGCCTGGTGCCTGGGCGCCTGAGGCCGGCTTGAAGGGGGTGCGGGTGATGCCTATCTCCGGCGCATCACCCGAAAAACCGACCCATGGCGGCCGCCGCTCGAAGCGGCCCGGCCGGCCGGAGACCTGTCATGCTGGAAGCACTGCGATTGACTGAACACGAACCCAAGCTCGGCGAATTCGGCCATGCCGGCGACGACCATGTCGTGCCCTTCGAGGTCGGCCCGCTCGACGTGCGCGGCCGTGCCGTGCAGCTCGGGCCGATGCTGGACGCCATCCTGTCGCGCCACGACTATCCCGAGCCGGTGGCGCATCTGCTGGCGCAGGCCTGCGTGCTGACGGTGCTGCTCGGCACCTCGCTGAAGTTCGAGGGCAAGTTCATCCTCCAGACCCGCACCGACGGGCCGGTGGACATGCTGGTGGCCGACTTCACCACGCCGCACGCGCTGCGCGCCTATGCGCGCTTCGACGCCGAGCGCCTGGCCGCGCTGGCGGCGGACGGCGACGTCTCGGCGGGAACGCTGCTGGGCTCGGGCGTGCTCGCCCTGACCATAGACCAGGGCGTGCACACGCAGCGCTACCAGGGCATCGTCCAGCTGGACGGCACCTCGCTGGAGGAGGCCGCGCGCATCTATTTCCGCCAGTCGGAGCAGATCCCGACCGACCTGCGCCTCGGCGTGGCCAAGCTCGTCATGCCCGGCGGGCGCGAGCAGTGGCGCGCCGGCGGCGTGCTGGCGCAGTTCCTGCCGCAGGCGCCCGAGCGCATGCGCGTGCCGGACCTGCCCGGCGGCGACGGCGATCCGGCGGAAGCCCTGTACGAACCGGAAGACAATTCGTGGCAGGAGCTTCTGGCGCTGCTGGCCACGGTGGAGCCGACCGAACTGATCGATCCGACGGTGGGCGCCGAGCGGCTGCTCTACCGCCTGTTCCATGAGCACGGCGTGCGCGTCTTCGGCGGTGTCGAGGTGGCCGACCGCTGCTCGTGCTCGCGCAACAAGATCCACGGCATCCTGGCCGGCTTCTCCGCCGACGAGATCCGGGAGTGCACCGAGGACGGCGCCATCAGGGTCGCCTGCGAGTTCTGCTCGACCGCCTACGAGTTCGATCCGAACGAGTTCGGCCCGACGCCCTAGCCGCCGTCTTAGCCGGCATCCTGTCTCCGGGCCGCCTTTGCGCGGCCCGTTTGACATGGATCAAGGCGAACCCCCGCTCCCTGCGGAATGGCTGCGCACAGGGGCCGCACCCATGCGGTCCCTACGGAGAGCCGTGGGGTCGTTCGATGAAATACGGAACCGAAATCGTTGTGTTGGGCATTGCCGCGTTCCTGGCTCTGGCCGGGGCGGGCTTTGGCGTCGATGCGCCGTTCCGCGCCCATATGTGGGTGCTGTTCTTCGCTCTCATAGGCGGCACGATCGTGCTGCTGCGCAACGTCAGCTTCGCCGCGCAGCCCGCGGTCGACCAGTCCGCCTACATGGACGGGCCGATACGCTACGGCGCCATCGCCACCGTGTTCTGGGCGGTGGTGGGCCTGCTAGTCGGCGTGGTCATCGCCCTCCAGCTCGCCTATCCGGATCTCAACATCCAGCCCTACCTCAATTTCGGGCGCCTGCGCCCGCTGCATACCTCGGCGGTGATCTTCGCCTTCGGCGGCAACGCGCTGATCGCGACCTCCTTCTACGTGGTGCAGCGCACCTGCCGCGCGCGTCTGTTCGGCGGCAACCTCGCCTGGTTCGTGTTCTGGGGCTACCAGCTCTTCATCGTCATGGCGGCGACAGGCTACCTGCTCGGCATCACCCAGAGCCGCGAATATGCCGAGCCCGAGTGGTATGTCGACCTCTGGCTGACGATCGTGTGGGTGTCGTATCTGGCCGTGTTCCTGGGCACCATCCTCAAGCGCAAGGAACCGCACATCTACGTCGCCAACTGGTTCTACCTGTCCTTCATCGTCACCATCGCCATGCTGCATGTGGTGAACAACCTGGCGGTGCCGGCCTCGTTCCTCGGCTCCAAGAGCTACTCGCTGTTTTCCGGCGTCCAGGATGCGCTGACGCAATGGTGGTACGGCCACAACGCGGTCGGCTTCTTCCTCACCGCCGGCTTCCTGGGCATGATGTACTATTTCATCCCCAAGCAGGTGAACCGGCCGGTCTATTCCTACCGCCTGTCGATCATCCACTTCTGGGCGCTGATCTTCCTCTACATCTGGGCCGGACCCCATCACCTGCACTACACGGCGCTGCCCGACTGGGCGCAGACGCTGGGCATGGTGTTCTCCATCATGCTGTGGATGCCCTCCTGGGGCGGCATGATCAACGGCCTGATGACGCTGT
>DAOKZN010000366.1:0-2791 GCA_035325625.1 Mesorhizobium sp.
ATCGTTCATCCCGCCCGAACGCCTTGTCCGGCGCATGATCTTATCCGAAAAGCTTGCGACTTTTCGGGATCGCGCGCTACTTGACCGGCTCCACCGTCAGCTCCAGCTCCGTGTCGCTCGCGCCGGTCACGCGCACACGCGTGCCGGCAGGCAGCTCCGGCCCGGACACGCGCCACAGCGTGTCGCCGAGCTGGATGCGCCCACGCCCTTCGCGGATCGGCTCGGCGAGCGTGGCGGTGCGTCCGATCAGCTGCTCGCCGCGCCGGTTGAGCAGCGGCTGGTCGCTGTCGTCTTTCCTGTTGCGCATGATGCGGGTGCCGACATAGGCCGAGACCAGGGAAAGCACCAGGAAGGCCACGACCTGGACCTGCCATGTCCAGAAGCCGGCATCCCACAATTGCAGCGACAGCGCGCCGATCAGCAATGCGGCGATGCCGATCCACAGCATGAACACGCCGGGAACGAGGATTTCCAGCACCAGCAGGACCAGGCCGAGAACCATCCAGTTCCACGGACCGAGTTCGGTGACGATGGGACCGATCATGGCAACCCCGCCCGCCGGCCGCTCAGCTTTCGCCCGGCCGCACCAGCGGCGGCCGCGCGGCCGTGCGCTGCGGTTGCGACGGGGCCTCGCCCTTGAACACCTCGCGGGCGATCTCGCCGATGCCGCCCAGCGTGCCGACCAGCGAGGAAGCCTCCATCGGCATCAGCACCACCTTGGAATTGCCGGCGGAGCCGATCCTGGCCAGCGCCTCGGTGTATTTCTGCGCCACGAAATAGTTGATCGCCTGCACGTCGCCCTTGGCGATCGCCTCGGAGACGACCTGGGTGGCGCGCGCCTCGGCCTCGGCGGCGCGCTCGCGGGCCTCGGCGTCGCGGAAGGCGGCCTCGCGGCGGCCTTCCGCCTCGAGGATCTGCGCCTGCTTCAAACCTTCGGCGGCCAGGATCTGCGCGCGCTTGTCGCGCTCGGCCATCATCTGGCGGGCCATGGATTCGACCAGGTTGGCGGGCGGGTTGATGTCCTTGATCTCGACGCGCGTGACCTTGATGCCCCACGGGTGCGCCGCCTCGTCGACGACGCGCAGCAGCCGCTCGTTGATGGTGTCGCGGTTGGACAGCAGCTCGTCCAGGTCCATGGAGCCCATGACGGTGCGGATATTGGTCATGGTCAGGTTAAGGATGGCGTTCTGCAGGCCGGCCACCTGGTAGGCGGCCTGCGGCGCGTTCAGGATCTGGAAGAAGGCGACGCCGTCGACGCCGACGATGGCGTTGTCGCGGGTGATGATCTCCTGCGAGGGGACATCCAGCACCTGCTCCATCATGTTCATCTTGGCGCCGATGCGGTCGATGAAGGGGACGATCAGGTTGAGGCCGGGCGTCAGGGTCTTGGTGTAGCGGCCGAAGCGCTCGACCGTATAGTTGTAGCCTTGCGGAACCGTCTTGATGCCGGTGAACAGCACCAGGAGCACCAGCACCACCAGCACCGGGACGACGACATCAAAACCGCTGAACATCACTTCTCCCCGCTCGCTTTCGGCCGGGCCCGCGCCCGGTGTTGCCTTCATCGAAACACTTAAGGGCGTTTTGGTGGGGTTACAATCGGGCGCTGCGGCTTTGTGGCCGTCAGGCCCAGCCCGAAAGCTCGCGCCGCACCAGCGCCTCGATCACCGCCATGCCCTCGGCACTGTCGTTGAGGCAGGGGATATGCGTGAAATTCGTGCCGCCGGCGTGGTGGAATATCTCGGCGGCCTGGCCGGCGATCTCCTCCAGCGTCTCCAGGCAGTCGACGACGAAGCCGGGATTGAAGGCGGCGATCGACTTCACGCCCTCGCGCGCCAGCCTCTCCACCGTCTTGTCGGTATAGGGCTGGAGCCATTCTTCGGGGCCGAACCGCGACTGGTATGTGACGATCAGCTTCTTCTCGTCCCAGCCGAGCCGCTCGCGCAGCAGGCGCGTCGTCTCCTCGCACTGCTCGGGGTAGGGGTCGCCGCGCCGCACATAGCTCTGCGGGATGCCGTGATAGGAGGCCAGCACCACCTCCGGCTCGAAGTCGAGCCCGGCCAGATGGGCCTCGATCGAGCGGGCGAGCGCCTCGATATAGATCGGCTCGTCGTGATAGGGCGGCACGATGCGGGCGGCGGGCATGGCGCGCAGCTTCGACAGCGCCTCGAAGAACTTGTCGTTCACCGTCGCCGTCGTGGTCGCCGAATATTGCGGATAGAGCGGGAACATCACGATCCGCTCGCAGCCCTTGGCCAGCATGTCGGCCAGAACGCTTTCGATCGACGGGCTGCCGTAGCGCATCGCCCAGTCGACATGGACGCCGTTCGCCTCCAGCGTGCGGGCCAGCTTCTCGCCCTGCGCGCGCGTGAAGGTGCGCAGCGGCGATTCGTTGCGCTCATGGTTCCAGATCTTGTCGTAGAGCGCGCCCGACTTCTTCGGGCGGGTGCTGAGCACGATGCCGTAGAGGATCGGGTACCAGATGGCGCGCGGCCATTCGATGACGCGGCGGTCGGACAGGAACTCGGCCAGATAGCGGCGCATGGACCGGTAGTCGGTGCCGTCCGGCGTGCCGAGATTGACCAGGAGGACGCCGACCTTGCCCGGCTTGGCCGCCAGCACTCCGGCGGGCCAAGCACCCGCGGATGCTGCATTTCGGTCGGCGGTTCGGGAAAGCGTCATATGTGGGCGGTCTCTCATATGGGGCTGGTCTTCAGGAATCGCGCGACCCTAGAGCATGTTGCAGCCAGGTGGAATCACTTGGCGTCGCAGACATGCGGCAAAATCAATT
>DAOKZN010000367.1:0-2773 GCA_035325625.1 Mesorhizobium sp.
TGAGGCCGTGGGGCCGGCGTCCCCGGAACGGGCCGGCTTACCTGCCCAGTTCGATCGAGCGCAGGCGCGCGGCCTCCACCGCTTCCGTCACCAGCGTCTTCAGCCGGTCCTCGCCCATCAGCACGGCAAGCGCCGCGGCCGTGGTGCCGTTGGGGCTGGTGACCTGACGGCGCAGCTCGCCGGGTTCCTCGCCGCTCTCGGCCGCCAGCGCCGCCGCGCCGTACACGGTCTGCATGGCCAGCAGCTTCGCGGTTTCGGCGGGCAGGCCCGCCTTTTCCGCAGCAGCGGTCAGGCACTCGATGAAATGGAAGACATAGGCCGGCCCCGAGCCGGAAACGGCGGTGACCGCGTCCATCAGGCTCTCGTCGTCGATGGTCGCCACGGCGCCGCTGGCCGAAAGCAGGTCGAGCACGCGCCCGCGCGTCTGCGCCGAGACCAGCGGATTGGAAAACACCACCATCATGCCCTTGCCGATCGCCGCCGGCGTGTTGGGCATGCAGCGCAGGATGGGCGCGCGCGGCCCCAAAATCTCCTCGAAGGTCGCCACCGGCGTGCCGGCCGCGACGCTGACGAAGGCGGTGCGGCCGTCGCCGAAGCGCCGGTACTGCTCCGTCACCTCGCGGATCACCTGCGGCTTGACCGCGATCACCGCCAGCTCCGGCGCGGCGTCGGCAGGAATGTCCGCCGCGGTCGCGGCGACGCGGCAGCCGAGCGCCTGCGCCCGCTCCCGCAGATCGGCGTTCGGCTCGACCACGAAGGCCGCGTCGGCCGCCAGCTTGCCGGATTTCAGCCAGCCGGCGAGCATGGCGCGGCCCATATTGCCGCAACCGACGAGGACGAGTTCGATCGACATGGGAAAGCCTCCGGGGAAAAGCCCTTCCATAGACGCTTGCGGCGCTGCGGGAAAGCCCGGTCGGCAGGGTCGAGGGCTGGCTCCATGGCTTTCCACCTCCATCTTCCTTCCGCTTCCTGTGCCGTCCGCCGCTCCAGTCGATTGATCTTTGTTGTCCGATGGTTGTTTGGTGTCGATCAAGGAATGGGCGCGTGCCGGTTGCCCGCAGCCGCTAGTTCTAGGCTCAAGGTTTCGGGTTTACGGCATCGGACGGCGCAATGGCGGGATTGCGTGTCGCCGTTTCGTGAAACAAATGCCGCTTCGAGGAAAACAGCTTTGCAAGGAGTGGCCGTGGCCGAAGTGATCGACGGAAAGAGCGTGGCGGCGGATGTGGTGGCAAGGGTCAAGAGCCTGGTGGCCGACCTTGCCGCGAATGGCGGGACGAAGCCGGGCCTTGCGGTGGTGATCGTCGGCGAGGACCCGGCCAGCCAGGTCTATGTCGCCTCCAAGTCGCGCACCGCCAAGGAATGCGGCTTCCTTTCCGTACAGCACACGCTGCCGGAAGAGACCGGCGAGGCCGACCTGCTCAGGCTGATCGGCGACCTCAACGCCGATCCGGCCATCCACGGCATATTGGTGCAGCTTCCCCTGCCCAGGCATATCGATTCCGGCAAGGTCATCCAGGCCATCGCGCCGGAGAAGGATGTCGACGGCTTCCACTTCGTCAATGTCGGCAAGCTCGGCACCGGCGAACTGGCCACCGCCTTCGTGCCGTGCACGCCGGCCGGCTCCATGCTCCTGATCGAGCGCGTGCGCGGCAAGGACCTGTCCGGCCTCAACGCCGTCGTGCTCGGCCGCTCCAATATCGTCGGCAAGCCGATGGCGAACCTGCTTCTGGCCGCCAACTGCACCGTCACCGTCGCCCACAGCCGCACGAAGGACCTGCCGGCGCTCGCCCGCACCGCCGACATACTGGTCGCTGCCGTCGGCCGGCCGGAAATGGTGCGGGGCGACTGGATCAAGCCCGGCGCCACCGTCATCGACGTCGGCATCAACCGCGTCCCCGCGCCCGAGAAGGGCGAGGGCAAGTCGCGCCTGGTCGGCGACGTCGCCTATGCCGAGGCCGAGAAGGTCGCCGGCGCCATCACCCCCGTGCCGGGCGGTGTCGGGCCGATGACGATCGCCATGCTGATGGCCAACACCGTGGCGTCGGCCTTCCTCGCCGCCGGGCTTCCGCGCCCGGCGTTCTGAAGGAGAGTCTCCGGCATCCGGCGGCCTGCGCTTGCGGGCGCAGGCCGTTCCTGTAGAACTGGCGCCCATGATGGATCCGGTTCAGGGCGGGCGCCAATTCGGCTTCCTGCTGGTCGACAAGTTTTCGATGTTCTCGTTGGCCGCGGCCATCGACACCGTGCGCTCGGCCAACCGCCTCGTCGGCCATGATTTCTACGGCTGGACCACGATTTCGGCCGACGGCGAGGCGGTGATCGCCTCCAACGGCCTGCCCATCCGCACCGACTATTCGGTGGCCGACATTCCGCCGGTGGACATATTGTTCGTGTCGGTCGGGCTGACCACCGAATTTCCCGGCAAGAGCAAGGTGCTTTCCGCCCTCCGGAGCTGGGGGCGGCGGGGCGGCGCGCTGGGCGCGCTCTCGGTCGGCTCCTACCTGCTGGCCGAGGCCGGCCAGCTCGAAGGCCACCGCTGCACCATTCATTGGGAAAACCGCGCCGGCTTCATGGAGCGCTTCCCGCACATCGAATGCACCGGCAACGTCTTCGAGATCGACCGCAAGCGCTACACCTGCGCCGGCGGCACCACCTCCATCGATCTGATGCTGGAGATCGTGCGCGGCGATTTCGGCCCCAACATTGCCAATGCCGTGGCCAACCAGTTCCAGCACGAGCGCATCCGCTCCGCCGGCGACCGCCAGCGCGTCGGGCC
>DAOKZN010000368.1:0-2745 GCA_035325625.1 Mesorhizobium sp.
TCCGGCTGCGCCGTGCCGCGCACCGGATGGCAGGGCAACCACATCCGGCTGGAAACGACGGACGGCAGGCTGGTCGGCGCTCTGCCCTGCTATGCCAAGTCGCACAGCCAGGGCGAATATGTCTTCGACCACGGCTGGGCGGACGCGCTGGAGCGTGCCGGCGGGCACTACTATCCGAAGCTGCAATGCTCGGTGCCGTTCACGCCCGTCACCGGCCCGCGCCTGCTGGCGAGACAGGGCGAGGACGAGAAGACGGTCAAGGCCGGGCTTGCCGCAGCGCTCAAGACCGTGACCGACAGGCTGGGCGTTTCCTCCGCCCATGTCACCTTCGCTCCGACGTCCGACATGGCGGCGCTGGAGCCCGCCGGCTACCTGCACCGCACCGACCAGCAGTTCCACTTCTTCAACGAGGGCTTTGCCAGCTACGACGATTTCCTCGCCACGCTGGCCTCGCGCAAGCGCAAGGCGCTGAAGAAGGAGCGGCGCGAGGCGCTTTCCGCCGGCATCACCATCGACTGGCTGACCGGCAAGGACATCACCGAGCGGGCCTGGGACGATTTCTTTTCGTTCTACATGGATACGGGCGGGCGCAAATGGGGGCGCCCCTACCTCAACCGCCGCTTCTTCTCGCTGATCGGCGAGCGCATGGCCGACGACATCCTGCTGGTGATGGCGAAGCGCAACGGCCGCTACATCGCCGGCGCCATCAATTTCATCGGCCAGGACGCGCTCTATGGCCGCAACTGGGGCTGCGTCGAGGACCACCCCTTCCTGCATTTCGAGGTCTGCTACCATCAGGCCATCGACTTCGCCATCGAGAAGGGATTGAAGGTGGTCGAGGCCGGCGCCCAGGGCGAGCACAAGCTGGCGCGCGGCTATCGCCCCGTGACCATGCACTCCGCCCACTACATCGCCCATCCGGGCCTCAGGCGCGCCGTCGCCGACTACCTCCAGCGCGAGCGCAGGGAAGTCGCCCATACGGGCGCCTATCTGGAAGAGCACACACCCTTCCGCAAGGACGGCCCTTCCGGCGAAGCCTGACCCCGGGTCAGTGGCTGACGGCCCTGGAAAACAGGTTGACGATCAGCACGCCGGCGATGATGAGCCCGAGGCCGATCAGGGCCGGCAGGTCCAGTGCCTGGCGGAACCGGACCCAGCCGATCGCGGTGATGAGCACGATGCCGGCGCCGCTCCACAGGGCATAGACGATGCCGACCGGCATCACGCGCAACGTCAGCGACAGGAAGTAGAAGGCCAGCGTATATCCGGCCACCGTCACCAGCGAAGGCACGAGCCGGGTGAAGCCGTGCGCCTCCTTCAACGCCGTGGTCGCAATCACCTCGAACAGGACGGCGACCAGCAGGTAGGCGTAGTTCCACTGCATCTCATTTCCTCCGGCTGCAACTCCGGCCCCGCCCATTGATTTGACGGTGCGCGCCGGAGGAATATGGGCAACACATAAAACATCGGAACCGAATCGGCGAGAGAGGCAGATGATGAGCTACGACGACAACAACATCTTCGCGAAGATCCTGCGCGGCGAGTTGCCCTCGCACCGGATCTATGAGGACGAGGCGGTGGTCGCCTTCATGGACGTGATGCCGCAGGGCACCGGCCATTCGCTGGTGGTGCCGAAGGCCCCCTCCCGCAACCTTCTGGACGCCGACCCGGAAACGCTCGGCCCTCTCTTCGTCGTCGTGCGCAAGGTCGCGCAGGCGGTGAAGAAAGCCTTCGCCGCCGATGGCGTGACCGTCATGCAGTTCAACGAACCGGCATCCGGCCAGACCGTCTATCACCTGCATGTCCACGTCATCCCGCGCTTCGAGGGCATTCCGCTGAAGCCGCATACAGGCGCCATGGAAAAGCCGGAGGTGCTGGCCGCCAACGCCGAAAAGATCAAGGCTGCGCTGGCGTCATGACGCCGGCAAGGCGCCACCCGCGTCCGGCGCGGACCTGAATGAAAAAGCCCCGTTTCCGGGGCTTTTTTCTGCTTTCTGGAGCATCTGACCGAAAGGCGGAATCCGGTTTTCGGAAAACCGGCTGCTCAGCCAAGGAGACTGATCGCCGGCCTCCGTCAGGACGCCGGGCGATCCAGGCGGGGTCAGCCGCGACGCGGCAGTTGCGGAACCAGGCTGCGCTTGCCGCCGTCCTTCGGCCGGGGCGTGGGCTTCTGGCCCACGGCCTTCTTCGCGGCCGGCCGTTTCTGCGCCTTGGGAGGCTTGGCCCCCCGCTCTTCCGGCTCCTTCTTCGGCTTCACGGGCGCTTCGTCGGCCAGCGTTTCGAGCTTCAGCCCGGTCTCGCCGGTTTCCTTCTTCTCCACGGTGACGCGCACCGTGCCGCCCTTCCTCAGCTTGCCGAACAGCACCTCGTCGGCAAGCGGCTTCTTGATGTGCTCTTGGATGACGCGGCCGAGCGGACGCGCACCCATGCGCTCGTCGTAGCCCTTCTCGGCCAGCCAGGCGACCGCCTCCGGCGACAGCTCGAAGGTGACGCCGCGGTCGGCGAGCTGGGCTTCGAGCTGCATGACGAACTTCTGCACCACCTGATGCACCACCGGAACCGGCAGCGAGCCGAACGGGATGATGGCATCCAGCCGGTTGCGGAACTCCGGCGTGAACAGGCGGTTGATCGCCTCCACGTCGTCGCCCTCGCGCTTGGTGGAGCCGAAGCCGATCGCCGCGCGCTGCATATCGGAGGCGCCCGCATTGGTGGTCATGATGAGGATGACGTTGCGGAAGTCGATCT
>DAOKZN010000369.1:0-2690 GCA_035325625.1 Mesorhizobium sp.
GGTAATAGGCGTCGTAATAGCCGGCCGACAGCACATAGGTGCCGATCATGATGCGACGCTTCACCTCGCGGCCGAAGCCGGCGGCACGGGTGTTCTCGTACATCTCCACGATGTCCCTGCCGGGCACGCGCAGGCCGTAGCGCACGCCGTCATAGCGGGCGAGATTGGACGATGCCTCGGCGGGGGAGATGATGTAGTAGGCCGGCAGCGCGTATTTCGTGTGCGGCAGCGAGATGTCGACGATCTCGGCCCCGGCCTCCCTCAGCCAGGCGATGCCCTGCTGCCACAGCGCCTCGATTTCCTGCGGCATGCCTTCGATGCGGTATTCGCGCGGGATGCCGACCTTCATGCCCTTGACCGGACGGCCGATGGCCGCCTCGTAGTCCGGCACCGGCCGGTCCACGGAGGTCGTGTCCTTGTCGTCGACGGAAGCCATGGACTTCAGCAGGATAGCGGCGTCGCGCACGTCGCGGGCGATCGGCCCGGCCTGGTCCAAGGACGAGGCATAGGCGACGATGCCCCAGCGCGAGCAGCGGCCGTAGGTGGGCTTGATGCCGACAGTGCCGGTGAAGGCGGCCGGCTGGCGGATGGAGCCGCCGGTATCCGTAGCGGTGGCGCCGGCGCACAGGAAGGCCGAGACGGCGGCCGCCGAGCCGCCGGAAGAACCGCCGGGCACGAGCTGCTTGTTGGAGCCTTCCGCGCGCCAGGGATTGACCACCGGCCCGTAATAGGACGTCTCGTTGGACGAGCCCATGGCGAACTCGTCCATGTTGAGCTTGCCCAGCATCACGGCACCGTCGGCCCACAGATTGGCCGTGACGGTGGATTCGTAGTGCGGCTTGAAGCCGTCCAGCACATGGCTGCACGCCTGCGTGTGGACGCCTTCGGTGGCGAACAGGTCCTTGATGCCGAGCGGAATGCCTTCCAGCGTGCCGCCTTCGTCCTTCGCCAGCTTGGCGTCCGACGCCTTGGCCATGTCGCGTGCCTTGTCGTGGGTGACGGCGACATAGGCATTGAGCGCCGGATTGGCGCGGTCGATCGCCGCCAGATAGGCGTCGGTCAGCTCGACGGCGCTGATTTCCTTGGCCTTCAGCTTGCTGCGCGCTTCGGCGATCGTCAGTCGGGTCAGGTCGGTCATCGGACAGATTCTTCTTGCAGGAGCGGGGCGGCCGGAACGGGAAAGGCGGCGCTATTCCACCACTTTGGGGACCAGGAAAAAATTCTCTTCCGTGGCTGGCGCGTTGGCGACGATGTCGGCGGCCTTGTCGCCGTCGGTAACGACGTCCTGCCGCTTCTTCATGGCCATGGGCGTCACCGACGTCATCGGCTCGACGCCGGCGACATCCACTTCGCTCAACTGCTCGACAAAGCCGAGAATCGCGTTCAGCTCGCCGGTCATGCGCTCGGCATCCTCCTCGCTCACCGCAATGCGGGCGAGGCGCGCCACGCGCTTCACTGTCTCTCGATCTACGGACATATCGTTGCCTCGGGAAAACCTGCCCGCGCTATAGCGGCACGGCGCGGCGGGCGCAACCGGCAACGCCCGGCGGGGCCGGGCGCCGCCTCACAGGGTGACGGGCTCTCCGACCTTCGGCAGCGCCACCTTGGTGGACGAGCCCTCCAGTCCGGCCACGAACTTGTCCGCGGTCTGGTCGAGAAGCGGGAAAGTCGCGAAATGGCAGGGAATGACCGTCTCGAACCTGAAGAAACGCCGGCAGGCGAGCGCCGCCACCGCCCCGCCCATGGTGAAGCGGTCGCCTATCGGCACGATGCCGATCTTCGGCTCGTGCAATTCGTTGATCAGCGCCATGTCGGAGAAGATGTCGGTGTCGCCCATATGGTAGAGCGTCTTGTCGTCCGGGAAATGCAGCACCAGCCCGCCCGGATTGCCGAGATAGGTGTTGGCGCCGCCCTGCCCCTGCGAGGAGGAGGAATGCAGTGCCTGCACGAAGGTGGCGGTGAAGCCGCCGCAATCGACGGTGCCGCCGATATTGCCGGGATTGATCTTGTCCTGACCGACGCCCTTGCCGACCAGATACATGCAGATCTCGAAATTCGCGACCAGCATGGCGCCCGACTTCTTCAGCACCTCGACGGCCCCGCTGATATGATCGTCGTGGCCGTGGGTCAGAAGCACATGGGTGACGCCTTCGGCGGGGCCTTCCCAGCCGCCGCTCCAGGCTGGATTGCCGACGAGATACGGGTCGATCAGGATGGTGGCGCCTTGCGTCTCGACGCGGAAAGCGGAATGACCATACCAGGTGAGTTTCATTGTCAGCGATTTCCTTCAGTCCGAAGCCGGAGAGGATAGGCCGCTGGCCGTGCATGTCAAAGGAAAGCGCGTGGGTGTCGTCGCGATCGAAGAGCTGAAGCGCCATCTGGCCGGCGGCCGCACGCTGGCCGGGCTGGACCTGGGCGACAAGACCATCGGCGTCGCGGTTTCCGACCGCGGGCTGTCCTTCGCCCACCCGCGCCCGGTCATCATGCGCAAAAAATTCTCGCTCGATGCAGCCGCCCTGCTGTCGCTGCTGGAAAAGGAAAATGCCGGCGCGGTGGTCATCGGCCTGCCGGTCAACATGGACGGCTCGGAAGGGCCACGGGCGCAGAAGTCGCGCGCCTTCGTGCGTAACATGGCGCCGCTCACCGCCCTGCCCTTCGCCTTCTGGGACGAGCGGCTGTCCACGGTGGCG
>DAOKZN010000370.1:0-1458 GCA_035325625.1 Mesorhizobium sp.
GGAGCGCGTCTTCCTGTCCGGCGCGCAGGCCGTGGTGCGCATGCTTTTGATGCAGCGCGAGCGCGACCGGCGCGCCGGCCTTGCCACCGCCGGCTTCGTTTCCGGCTATCGCGGTTCGCCGCTGGGCGGGTTGGACCAGCAGCTCTGGCGCGCCAAAAGTCGGCTTTCCGCCGCCGACATCGTCTTCCAGCCCGGCCTCAACGAGGAGCTGGCGGCCACCGCCTGCTGGGGCACGCAGCAGGCCGAGCTGCTGGGCGAGGGCAGGTATGACGGCGTCTTTTCCGTCTGGTACGGCAAGGGGCCGGGCGTCGACCGTTCCGGCGACGTCTTCCGCCACGCCAACCTCGCCGGCTCCTCGAAGCATGGCGGCGTGCTCGCCCTGATGGGCGACGACCACATGGCCGAATCCTCCACCAACGCGCACGCCACCGAATTCGCCTTCGTCGATGCCATGATCCCGGTGCTGAACCCCGCCGGCGTGCAGGAGCTGATCGATTACGGCCTGTTCGGCTTCGCCATGTCGCGCTTCGCCGGCACCTGGGCGGCGGTCAAATGCGTGAAGGACAACATCGAATCGACCGCTTCGGTGGACGCCTCGCTCGACCGGCTGGGCGTCGTCATCCCGGACTTCGACATGCCGCCCGACGGCCTCAACATCCGCAACGAGATCGACATGCTGGGCCAGGAGGCGCGGCTGTTCGAGGCCAAGCGCGCCGCCCTGTCGGCCTTCATCGGCGCCAACGGGCTGAACCGCATCGTCTATTCCGGCGGCCGCGCCCCCAGGCTCGGCATCGTCACCGTGGGCAAGAGCTATCTCGACGTACGCCAGGCGCTGGAAGAGATCGGCGTGGACGAGGCCGAGGCCGCCCGCCTCGGCATCCGCCTGTTCAAGGTCGGCTGCCCGTGGCCGCTCGACTTTTCGCATGTCGCCGAGTTCGTGCGCGGCCTCGACACGGTCGTGGTGGTGGAGGAGAAGCGCTCGCTGATCGAGGCGCAGCTTCGCGAGAACCTCTACGGCTCCGCCCTCCAGCCCGCCATCGTGGGCAAGAAGGACGAGCGCGGCGAGCGGCTGTTCGCCGCCACCGGCGCGCTGGACCCCAACGACATCGCCATCGCGCTCGGCGAGCGCATCCTGAAGGCCATCGGCCCCTCCGAGCAGATCGCCGCGCGCGTTTCGCGGCTGAAGCAGTTCCAGGCGATGCTGGCCGACACGAGCGACATCGGCTCGCGCACGCCCTATTTCTGCTCGGGCTGCCCGCACAACACCTCCACCCGCGTGCCGCAGGGCTCCATCGCCGCCGCCGGCATCGGCTGCCACTTCATGGCGCTGTGGATGGACCGCTCCACCACCGGCTTCACCCAGATGGGCGGGGAGGGCGCGCAATGGGTCGGCCAGGCGCCGTTCTCCAAGCGCGGCCACATCTTCCAGAACCTGGGCGACGGCACCTACAACCATTC
>DAOKZN010000370.1:1558-2682 GCA_035325625.1 Mesorhizobium sp.
GGCTGCGGCGATTGCGGCGTGGCCTCCAACTGCGTGTCGATCCAGCCGGTGGAGACGGAGTTCGGCCGCAAGCGGCGCATCGACCAGTCCTCCTGCAACAAGGACTTTTCCTGCATCGACGGCTTCTGCCCGTCCTTCGTGACCGTGCATGGCGCGAAGATCAGGAAGGCGGCCGGCATAGCCGGCGGCGCCGACCCGCTGCAAGGCGTGCCGGAGCCCGCGCATTTCACGCTGGGGCGCGAGGGCTGGGCGGCCGTGATCGACGGCGTCGGCGGCACCGGCGTCGTCACCGTTGGGGCCATAATCGGCATGGCCGCGCATCTGGAAGGCAAGGGCTGCGGCATGATCGACATGGCCGGCCTTGCCCAGAAGGGCGGCTCGGTCTTCACCCATATGCGCGTCGCCGCCGCGCCGGAAGCAATCCACGCCATCCGCGTCTCCGCCGGCAAGGCCGACCTGGTGCTGGGCTGCGACCTTGTCGTGTCCGGCGCGGGCAAGGTGCTGGCCGCCGTGCGCGAGGGCCACACGCTGTTCGTGGCCAACACCGCCGAGGTGATGCCGGGCGACTTCACCCGCCAGGCGGATTTTTCGCTGCCGGCCGAGCGGCTGAAGAAGGCCATCCGCGCCGCTGCGGGCGAGGGCAAGGCGCATTTCTTCGATGCCACCCGCGCCGCCACCGCGCTGTTCGGCAATTCGCTGGGCGCCAACATGTTCCTGCTCGGCATGGCCTGCCAGCTCGGCGGCCTGCCCGTGTCGGCCGAGGCGCTCGAGAAGGCGATCGAGCTGAACGGCCAGGCCGTGGGTATGAACCTCGCCGCCTTCCGCTGGGGGCGCCGCGCCGCCCACGATCCGGCCTATGTAAGGAGCCTGGTGGAGCGGTCCGGGCAGGGCGAGCCGCCCGCCCCGGCCGCAACGCTGGATGAGATGGTGCGCCGCCGCGCCGCCTTCCTTGCCGCCTACCAGAACGCCGCCTATGCCCGCCGCTACGCCGACCGGATCGCGGCGCTGCGGGCGGCCGAGGCCGGGGCCGTCCCCGGCTCCACGGCGGTGACCGAGGCGGCGGCGAAGAACCTGTTCAAGCTGATGGCGGTGAAGGACGAATACGAGGTCGCCCGGCTCTACAC
>DAOKZN010000371.1:0-2635 GCA_035325625.1 Mesorhizobium sp.
TCGGGCCCGATAACGTATTTGACTCGCGGTCTAACCAGATCGGTCATCATACTCTCTACTAAAACGCACAGACCCAATCCCAGCCACATTACCGCCACAGCTTTAAAAATTGCCTAAGCGGTCTCTAAGGCATAGGTAAGCTTCGTGAAGATCGCGTTAGGTTTTCGTCAAGCATTTGAAGAGATTGCCGTGCATCCTGCGGCACAGGCGGGGTGTGCGCCTGCGCCGCTGGCGCAGCCCGGCCGCTTGACCTATATTTCTGGCGCCGCGGCATGCGGCAGGATTTCGGAACGCAGACAATGAACAGCCTGGCAATGAACAGCCTGGACCTTCCCGGACGCCCGCAGGATACGCGTGTCGTCGTCGCCATGTCGGGCGGCGTCGATTCGTCGGTCGTGGCCGGGCTGCTCAAACGCGAAGGCTATGATGTCGTCGGCGTCACCCTCCAGCTCTACGACCACGGGGCGGCCACCCACCGGGCCGGGTCCTGCTGCGCCGGCCAGGACATCGACGATGCGCGCCGCGTTTCCGAGACGCTGGGCATTCCCCACTATGTGCTCGACTACGAGGAGCGCTTCCGCAAGGCCGTCATCGACCCCTTCGCCGAGAGCTACGTGCATGGCGAGACGCCGATACCCTGCGTGGCCTGCAACCAGACGGTGAAGTTCGCCGACCTTCTCGCGACCGCGCAGGAACTGGGCGCCGACGCGCTTGCCACCGGCCACTACATCCGCAGCCGCGCCAACGGCCCGCATCGCGCCCTCTACCGCCCGGTCGACGCCGACCGCGACCAGAGCTATTTCCTGTTCGCCACCACGCAGGCGCAGATCGACTATCTGCGCTTTCCGCTTGGCGGCCTGTCCAAGCCCGAGGTCCGCGCCATCGCCGAGGAGATGGGGCTGGCCGTGGCCGCCAAGCAGGACAGCCAGGACATCTGCTTCGTGCCGCAGGGCAAGTATTCCGACATCATCGCCAGGCTCCGCCCCGCCGCGGCGACGCCGGGCGAGATCGTCCACATCGACGGCCGCGTGCTCGGCCGCCACGAGGGCATATTGCGTTATACGATCGGCCAGCGCCGCGGCATCGGCGTCGCCTCCGGCGAGCCGCTCTACGTGGTGCATCTCGACGCCGACCATGCGCGCGTGGTCGTCGGCCCGCGCGAGGCGCTGGAGACGCACAAGATCTACCTGCGCGACATGAACTGGCTGGGCGACGGCCCGCTGGCGGACATCCCGGCCCCGGGCATGGAGCTGTTCGCCAAGGTGCGCTCCACGCGCCCGCCGCGCCCGGCGATCCTGCATCATGAAGCCGGCACGTCCTGGGTGGAGCTGGCCGAGGGTGAGTCCGGTGTCGCGCCGGGCCAGGCCTGCGTGCTCTATTCCGACGACGGCAGCGACGCGCGCGTGTTCGGCGGCGGCTTCATCGAGCGCTCGGAGCGCGGAGCCGAGGCCGAGGCCATGCTTTCCCGGCTGGCCGCGCGGCCGGCCTCCATTCCCGCCGAATAGGCTGCACGCCGCCTCGCCTTGCGGCCGATTTCCGTAATTGCGGGCGTTTCCGCCCGGCCGCAGCCGATCAGCCCTTCTTGAAGCGATCGTGGCTGACGGTGCCCGCGGTGAGGATGCGCAGCACCCTGATCGCCTCCTCGCCATCGGTGCGCGGGGTCTGCCGCGTCTCGATGCAATGGAGGAAATGCTCCAGCTCGCGCGTCAGCGGCATGCCGTGCTCCACCGCCACATAGGACGGCTCGTTGGCGGTGAAGGCCCAATGGCCGCTGTCCTGCCACACCGCGTGGCGGTAGACGGCGAGCTTGCGCTCCCACGGCTCCACGTCGTCGAACACCGCCATCGCCTTGGCGCCCACCACCGTCAGCCGCCGCTCTCGATAGGGGTTGAGCCGCGAGGCGAAGAGGTGGCCCCTCACCCCGTTGGGAAAGCGCATATGCAGATGGGCGAAGTCGCTGAGGTGGTCGAGCAGCGCCGCCCCCTCGCCGCGCACCTCCACCGGTTCGGCGCCGGTGATGGCCAGGATCATGGACAGGTCGTGGGGCGCCAGGTCCCACAGCGCGTCGTTCTCGGTGTGGAACTTGCCGAGGCCGAGCCGGTGGGAATGGATGTAGCGCACCTCGCCGAGCTCGCCCTCGTCGACCAGCGCCTTAAGCTTCTCGAAGGCGGGATGGAAGCGCAGCACATGGCCGACCATGAAGACGCGGCCGTTGTCGCGGGCGGCCTGCACGGCGCGCTCGGCATCCGCGACGGTAAGCGCGATCGGCTTTTCCACCAGCACGTCCTTGCCGGCCTCGACCGCGCGCATAGCCATTTCGGCGTGGAACTGCGGCGGCAGCGCCATGACGACGGCATCGATGTCGCTGCGTTCGAACAGTTCATCCGGGGCGATGGCGAGGCAGTCCTGCTCGCTGGCGAAGCCCTCGGCGCGGGCGCGGTTGGCATCCGAGACCGCATGCAGCGCGCCCAGCCCCTTCAGCGTGCGGATATGGTTGGAGCCCCAGTAGCCGCACCCAAGGACTGCTATACGCGGTTTCATCGGTTTTGAACTCGAAATGTCTCGGCCGAGACATAGCCGCGCGCCTGGCCGAACTCAACCCCGGCCAGGTTTTCCGAAGGAATACGGCTGGCCC
>DAOKZN010000372.1:0-2620 GCA_035325625.1 Mesorhizobium sp.
GCTCGATGTCGGCGCCGTCCTCGATGTAGAGGCGATTGACCTGCTTGCCGGCCGGGCCGGTCTGCTTGGTCACCAGCGTGTGGCCGAGCATCTCGTTGGCGTTGGCCACGACCTCCTCGACCGACTTGGCCAGCCGCACGCCGCCCTTGGCGTCGGGGGCCAGTTCCTTGAACTTGCCCTTGCCGCGCCCGCCGGCGTGGATCTGGCTCTTCACGACATAGAGCGGTCCGGGCAGGCGCTTCGCGGCGGCTTCCGCCTCGCCCGCCTTGAACACCGGAACGCCTTCCGCAACCGGCGCGCCGAACCCCTTGAGAAGCTGCTTGGCCTGATATTCGTGGATGTTCATGACAGGGTCCCCGGGTTACTTCTTGGCCAGTTGCGGCGCGATCTGGATGCAGGCTTCGGTGAGGCCCTGCACCGCCTCGACGGACTTGTCGAACATCTTCTGCTCGGCCTTGTTGAAGTCGAGTTCGATGACGCGCTCGACGCCGCCGGCGCCGATCACCACCGGCACGCCGACATAGGTGTCCTTCAGCCCGTACTGGCCGGAAAGATAGGCCGCGCAGGGCAGCACGCGCTTCTTGTCCTTCAGATAGCTCTCGGCCATGGCGATGGCCGAGGCGGCCGGCGCATAGTAGGCGGAGCCGGTCTTGAGCAGGCCGACGATCTCGCCGCCGCCCTTGCGGGTGCGCTCGACGATGGCGTCGAGCTTGTCCTGGCTGGTCCAGCCCATCTTGACGAGGTCGGGCAGCGGGATGCCGGCCACGGTGGAATAGCGCACCATCGGCACCATGTCGTCGCCGTGGCCGCCCAGCGTCATGGCGGTGACGTCCTCGACCGAGACCTTGACCTCCTCGGCCAGGAAGTAGCGGAAGGGGGCCGAGTCCAGCACGCCCGCCATGCCGACCACATGGGTCTTGGGCAGGCCGGAGAACTTCTGCAGCGCCCAGACCATGGCGTCGAGCGGGTTGGTGATGCAGATGACGAAGGCGTTGGGAGCGTATTTGCGGATGCCGGCGCCGACCTGCTCCATGACCTTGAGGTTGATGCCGAGAAGGTCGTCGCGGCTCATGCCGGGCTTGCGCGGCACGCCCGCGGTGACGATGGCGACGTCGGCGCCCTCGATGCCGGCATAGTCGTTGACGCCGGTCAGCCGCGAGTCGAAGCCGTCCACCGGCGAGGACTGGGCGATGTCGAGGCCCTTGCCCTGCGGGATGCCTTCCGCGATGTCGAACAGCACCACGTCGCCGAGGTCCTTCAGGCCGACCATATGGGCCAGCGTGCCGCCGATCATGCCCGAGCCGATGAGCGCTATCTTGTTGCGTGCCATGTCAGGATCATTCCCTTTGCTGTGGCGACGCCGGGACGGCGTCGAAGGAGAAGCCGGTGCGGCGCGGGCTCCCGCGCGAATTCGCCGCACCCCATAGCCTCCGTTCCGAAATTTTTCAAACGGTTATTTCGACCCCAGTATTTTCAATCGGTTATAAATACCGGGAGTTACGTAAACGTAAAAATTTCATGACTTTTGGACGACAAGACGACGGCCAAGACTATCCCACATCCATGCCAAAGGCAAAGCGCCCGGCAGGCGATGACATGGTTGTGATGCGCTGCGAAGAATTAACGCATGTCTCCCGAAAGCGGGAACCGGTTTCGGGAGACATGCGTAAAATCAGGAACCTGAAGCGTACGGAGCGAAAATGTGAAAGATCGAGACACGCTTTAGTGGCGCGTCGGCGATGCGCCCTTTCATATGACCCTCCATGGGCCCTGCCCGCAGAGGCCGAGGCAAAGGGTGCATGAAGCAGACCCACCGAGACTTAGGCCGGGGGCAGGCACATGCGTTGCGGCTGGAAAGGAATGCTGTTTGATGAAACAAGCGGCGCCGGGTCGCGCCGCGATAAGACGTCTCCCCGGCCATCAGCCGGGGCTACGGGCGTTCGTCGTTTCAATCGACAAATCGTTGTCGATTGATCGGCCCTTCGCAAGCTTGGGCCGACCACCATCTCGGCCGGGGTCCCGCTGCCTGACGGCAGCTCCCCGGCGTTCGAAGCCTGCCATGATGCCACCGGCATCATGGCTTTCGCGCAAAGCGCGAAACCGGCTTCTCACCCCTGCGGCTGGGGCTCCATGCCGCCTTCCGGCTCGGGGCCCTTCTTCTTGCCGCGCGCGGTGCCGCCGGCCTTCGGCACGGCCGAGCCGCGGCTGGGCGGCGTGTCGTCGCCGAGGTCGCGCGCCGGCTTGCTGCCTGCCAGAAGCTGCTTGATCTCCTCGCCCGAAAGCGTCTCGTATTCGAGCAGCCCTTCGGCGAGCGCGATCCAGTCCTTCTTCTTCCTGGTCAGGATGGATTTGGCGGTGGTGTAGGCGTCGTCGATCAGGCGCCGCACCTCGGCGTCGATGATCTGCGCGGTCTCCTCGGAGACATTCTGCTGGCGGGCCACCGAATGGCCGAGGAACACCTCCTCCTGGTTCTCGCCATAGGCGACCTGGCCGAGCTTGTCGGAGAAGCCCCAGCGGGTGACCATGGCGCGTGCCAGCTTGGTGGCCTGATCGATGTCGGAAGAGGCGCCGGAGGTGATGTTCTCCTTGCCGAACTTCAGTTCCTCGGCCACGCGCCCGC
>DAOKZN010000373.1:0-2605 GCA_035325625.1 Mesorhizobium sp.
AACGCCTTCTGGAGATCAGCGGCGGCTGCGGTCATCGTCTGCCTCCCCGAACTGCTCCTGCCCGTCCCCGCGCCGCGCCGCGACCGGGGCCGGCCTGCGGTCGCCGGCAGCGTATCCGCCTTCCACGCTCTCGGCCAGATCGTGCGCTTGCCAGCGCAGGGCACGCATCAGCCCGTCGAGCGTCATCGCCATGGCAAGCTTCACAGGCCCACCTCCCGCACCCGGCACACGAAATAGCGGCCGCTCTCGTCCGGATCGTGGACGGTGAGGATGTCGAACACGCGGCCGGCCTTGGCAAAACGCATTCCGCTCGCCAGCCCGTCGCGGCGGCGCAGGGTGATGCGGTGCGTCGCCGTCTCCAGCGTCTGGCCGGCGCCGAAGCGGCTTTCCGCCGCCACCGGCTCGATGCGGGCAAAGACGGTGGCGACCTCCGCCCAGCTTTCGGCAAAGCCGCCGAGACCGTCCGGCAGCATGGTACAGGCCTGCAGCGAAAGCTCGCGGCGCAGCGCGCCAGGATCGACGAACATCACCATCATAGCCTCCAGGCGCGGTAGCCGGAAATCAGCCGGTCGTAGCCCGCCGGATAGGACACCGGCTGGTCGCCCGGCCCGAAGCCGGCGCGGAACTCGTACCAGTGCGCGACCAGGAGCAGGATCGCCCGCCGCAGCAGGTCCGGCACGTCGGTGCCGGCCTCGCCGAAGCCGGCGGCGAAATCGATCTCGATGCCGTTCATGACGCGCCCCGGTGCCGGCATCTCGCTGAAATGGATGCGCGCCGGCCGCGACAGCGTGTCGGCCTCGTAGCCGGAAGGCGCGAGCAGCGAAGCCTCGCCCTCGCTGCCGAAGACGGTGACGGAGAGCACCTCGCGCACCGGATGGATCGCCAGCACCGCGCGCCCCGAACGCGGCCAGCGGTCGAGCGCGAGCCGCCAGCTCTGCACCAGCAGCGCCAGGCCGGTGCTGCGCTCCACCTCCTGCCGGGCGGCGCGGATCAACCCGGCCAGAAGCTCGTCGTCGCTCGTATGGTCAAGGCGCAGATGCGCCCTGGCCTCGGCCAGCGTGACCGGCTCGGCAACGGGTTCGACGGTTCGGAAAAGCGTCATGCGTCCACCTTGGCTGAAAGGAGAAGGCGGCTCCGGCGGGAGGGACCGGAGCCGCGGCGGGCACGGGGCCGAGGCGACGCAAGGCGGCGCCGCCGCAGCCTCTATGCCGTGCCGAACTTGACCAGCTTGATGGCGTCGAAATCCTGGACGCCGCCGCCGACGCGCTTGGTGGTGTAGAACAGCACATAGGGCTTGGCCGAATACGGGTCGCGCAGCACGCGCACGCCGGTGCGGTCCACGACCAGATAGCCGCGGCCGAAATCGCCGAAGGCGATCGGCGTGGCGTCGGCGGTGATGCCGGGCATGTCCTCGGCTTCCACCACCGGGAAGCCCATCAGCAGTGCGCGCTGGCCGGGCGCCGATGGCGGCTGCCACACATAGTTGCCGTCATCATCCTTCAGCTTGCGGATCGCCGCCTGGGTCTTGCGGTTCATGACCCAGTTGGCGTTCTGGCGGTAGCCGGCCTTGAGCGAATAGATGGTGTCGATCAGCACGTTGGCGGGGTCGGTGGCCGGCAGATCGCCCTCCACGCCGGTCAGCGTGTAGCCGATCTTGCCCCATTGCCAGGCGCTTTCGGCCACCTGGGCATAGGCCAGGAAGCCCTTCGGCTTGTTGGTGCCGTTGCCGGAGACGAAGGCGATGCCTTCCTGCTGGGCGAAGGCCGCCTCCACCTCGCCCGAGATCCACTGGTCGAGATCGACCACGGCGTCTTCCAGCAGGACCGCCGTCGCCGCCGGCATGGCGTAGAGCTCCGCGGTGGGGAACTGCAGCTCGGCCAGCGTGGCCGTGTCGGTCTGCTGACGCTCGGCAGTCTCGGCCACCCAGCCGACAGCCGGGCCGGTCACCGAAAACGGCTTCTTCAGAACCGCGGACGAGACCTGGCGCACCGAGGCGATGGAGCGGATCGGCGAAAGCGCGGCAAGCCGCCGGCCGATTTCCGTCTCGGTCTCGGCCGGCACCAGATAGCCGCCGTCCTGGCCGGAGCCGTAGGACATGGCCTTGGTGTCGAGCGCGCGCAGCAGCCGGTCGTCGCCGCTGCGCAGATAGGCGTGGAAGGCGTGCTTGTGCTCCGACGGCATCGGCCGCTCCTCGCGATCGAGCGCCGGGCGCATGCCCTTCAGCGTCAGCCTGTCGAGGGCGCGCTTGTGCTCGTCCAGCGCCTGCGAGATGCGCTCGACCTTTTCCGTGGTCACGGCATCGGCGCCGAACCGGGTCTCGAGCTGCGCCAGCCGCTCGTCATTGCTTTCGCGGAAGGCCGAGAAGGCGGACATGAACTCGCCGAAGGCATCCTTCAGGTCGAGTCCGTCGGCGGCCGCCGATTTCGTCTCCAGCGGCATGTGGGGGACTGCTGCGTTCATATGGCATTTCCTTTCCTGTTGATGAGGCGCGCGGCGGTGCGGATCGAGGCCGCAAGGCCCGGGTCGAGCGTGCGGAGACGGCGGCGCCGACCCTTGACGGCCTCGACGCGCGCGCCGGGCAGCATGGGGAAGGTGACGACCGAGA
>DAOKZN010000374.1:0-2598 GCA_035325625.1 Mesorhizobium sp.
CCCGGCCCTTCTCCGCCCCATCGCGCTCGGCAATGGCGTCGGTGCCGTAGAGCGCATCGTAGAGCGAGCCCCAGCGGGCGTTGGCGGCGTTGAGCGCGTAGCGCGCATTGGTGATCGGCACCACCAGCTGCGGCCCGGCCACCTGCGCGATCTCGGCATCGACGTCTTGCGTCGTCACCGCAAAGGCCGGCCCTTCCGGCACCAGATAGCCGATCTCGGCCAGGAAGCCCTTGTAGGCTTCCATGTCGGCCGGCGCGCCGTTGTCGCGATACCAGCCGTCCAGCCTTTCCTGCAGTTCCTCGCGCCGGACCAGCAGCGCCCGGTTCCTCGGTGCAAGCTCGTGCACAAGGGCCGAGAAACCTTTCCAGAACGCCTCCGCTTCTAACCCAGTCCCCGAAACCGCCTCCCCAACAAAGTCATGAAGCAAACGGGAAATCTGCAGTCCCGCGACCTGGACGCGATCGGTCATCAACATTCTCCAGCAATGCAAGCCCGGCAAAGGGCAACTCCCAGTCGCGGCGGCTTTGGCACGGCAAGGCGCCGGGGTCAATTCTTCCTAAGTTACACCCCGCCTTTGCCTCGCCGCCCTGGCTCAAACCGCGATGCGCGGCCGGCCTGAAGCCGTGGCCACGACATGCGCCTCGATGAACATGCGCTGGCCTTCCACCTCCGAAGCGCGGATCTCGCGGGTAACTGCGATCTCGGCCTCGTCGGTGCCGGCACCGTGCGCACGCTCCACCGCCATGGCGCGCGCTTGCGCCTCGGCGGCGGCCAGCGCCGGCGCCTCCCCGGTGAAGTCGCGGATCTCCTCGCCGGCCGTCACGCGGAACAGCCCCTCCTTCGGCTGGCTGACGCGCACCTCGGCCGAAACCCGCACCTGCCCCACCACCGCACCCAGCGCGTTGGCGACGTCGGTGTCCGGCGGCACCCGGCAGTCGTTGCCGACCAGCTCGGGCAGCCCCGCATAGTGCAGCGGCGCGGAAGCACCCAGGCCGATGACCGGGCGGTCGAGCGCCACCGAAAAGCGCGCGATGCCGGGATGCGCGTCCACCGCGCGCTGCACCAGCGCATGCGCCACGGTGGCCGCACCGTCGAGCCCGTCCTCGGTGAAGGCCGTCTCCAGGATCACCTCGGCCGACAGGCGGGTGAGCGCAGCCAGCACGCGCTCGGCCAGCGCCTCCGGCGTCGCCGCGATCGGCTGGCCGCGGCCGTCGCGCCGGCGGGCGAACAGTTCCGCGCCGAGCCGGGCGGCGGCGGCGTCCCAATTGGCCTGGCGGCCGAGCGTGTGGGCGGCGTCCGAGGGCGTGAAGCCCGCCACATGCACCAGCCCGCGCGCCACCAGCCGGTGCAGCGTGGCGTTCTGGGCGTTGGAGGCGAGCAGGCGGTCGAGCGGCAGCGGCGCTTCGCCGACCGCCTCGTAGAGACGGGCTTCCGCGCCGCCGAGGCCGGCCGCCAGCCGCTCCGGCACGCCGGTGCGCAGGGCGAAGCGCCCGTCCATGCGGCTGGGATTGGGCGCCCGCAACTGCCGCTCCAGCTCGGCCGTGACCACCTCGCCATATGTCGCGGCGGCGAGCGCCAGCGGCACCAGCCGGCGTGGCCCGAGCAGGATCCTCGGCTCCAGCGCCCCTTCCTGAAGCGCCACCTCCGAATCGCCGCCGAGGCCGAAGGTGCGCATGGCCACCGCCTCCACCATGGTGCGGAAGCCGCCCACCGTGGCGCCCTCCGGGTCGAGGCGCGGCCGGCCCTTGTCCAGAACGGCGACGTCGGTGGTGGTGCCGCCGATGTCGGAGACCACGGCGTCGTCCAGGCCGGTCAGGTGGCGGGCGCCGACCAGCGAGGCCGCCGGTCCAGAGAGAATCGTCTCGATCGGCCGCTGGCGGGCGAAGGCTGCGGAAACCAGCGCGCCGTCGCCGCGCACCACCATCAGCGGCGCCTCGATATGCCGCCCGGCCAGAAACCCTTCCGTCGCCGCCACCAGCCGGTCGATCATGGAGATGAGGCGGGCGTTGAGCAGCGTGGTCAGCGCCCGGCGCGGGCCGCCGAGCTTCGACGACAATTCGTGCGAGCAGGTGACCGGCAGGCCGGTCTTTTCCCGGATCAGGTCGCGCGCGGCCAGCTCGTGGGCGGGATTGCGGGTGGCGAAATAGGCGCAGACGGCGAAGCCCGACACCGAGCCGGCCAGTTCCGGCAGCGCCGCCTCCAACGCCGAAAGGTCTAGTGGCGCGGCGTTGCCGTGCACGTCGTGCCCGCCCGGGCAGAACACCACCGGGTCGGTGCCCAGCGCGGCCTTCAGCCCGTCGCGGGCGAGGTCGCCTTCCGCAAAGCCGATCATGACCAGCGCGACGCGCCCGCCCTGCCCTTCCACCAGCGCGTTGGTGGCCAGCGTGGTCGACATCGACACCAGCTTTATCCCGGCCGGATCGACCGCCGCCTTCTCCAGCACCGCACCCACCGCCCCGGAAATGCCGACGGCGAGGTCGTGGCGCGTGGTCAGCGACTTGGCCTTGGCCAGCACCGCGCCCTTTTCCCCACCGGCCTCCGACCACAGCACGGCATCGGTATAGGTGCCGCCGGTGTCGATGCCGAGGAAGACGGGGG
>DAOKZN010000375.1:0-2587 GCA_035325625.1 Mesorhizobium sp.
CGGCTGGCCTTCTTCTGAAGCGCCTTCGCCTCGGCGACCTGCACCGCCTTGGCGTGGGTTTCGATGGCTTCGTCGAGTTGGCGACTGAGCCTGCTGCATGTTTCGCTCCGGGTGATCCCCGCTTTTGCGTGGGTCTCTGCCGCCGCGGCCGTGACGAGCGATATGCCGAGCAATGCACCCATCAGTCCGAACGAGAGGCTGCGCATGTTCGGGTTCCTGGAACCCCCGGTTGACGAAGCGCCGAACCGTTTTCCAGCCGGCGCGGATGTCCTTATGGCACCGCTTCTTTTCGCCGCTTTTTCCGGTTTGTTGAATTTTGTTTCCCGATTGTTTCCGGCGGCTTTTTTTGCCGGCGAACGCCGGTTTTTGTTTCCGTTCCCGGCCCTGCCTGCTGGCCAACGGATGCGGCGCCTCCTATTTTACCGGCACGGGGCCGAAGGTCGGCCCCGGCATTCGCCGGCAGGTATCTTCGTGAAATCCGATGCGCACATCCTGATCGTCGACGACGACAAAGGCATTCGCGACCTGCTTCAGGAGTTCTTCCAGAAACGGGGCCTGCGCGTCTCGGTCGCCGCCGACGGCACCGAGATGGAGGCGGCGCTGCGCCGCAGCCAGGTCGACCTCGTGGTGCTCGACGTGATGCTGCCGGGCAAGAGCGGGCTGGAGCTGTGCCGCGAGCTGCGCGCGCGCCAGTCCACCCCCATCATCATGCTCACCGCCGTCACCGAGACCACCGACCGCGTGGTGGGGCTGGAGATGGGCGCCGACGACTACGTGCCGAAGCCCTTCGATCCGCGCGAGCTTCTGGCGCGCATCCGCGCCGTGCTGCGCCGCAACAGCAGCGCCGAGCCGAAGGGGCTGGCGCCGCGCCAGATCTACCGCTTCGCCGGCTGGACCATGGATTGCGGACGTCGCCGGCTGATCGCGCCCGGCGACGTGCGCGTGGAACTGACGGCGGCCGAGTTCAACCTGCTGCACACGCTGGTCAGGAGCGCCCAGCGGGTGCTGACCCGCGACCAGCTCATCGAGCTGTCGGGCGGCGAAGGCGGCATCGCCTACGACCGCTCCATCGACATCCTGGTCAGCCGCCTGCGCCGCAAGATGGAGGACGACCCGCGCTCGCCCAAGCTGATCCAGACCGTGCGCGGCGGCGGCTACCAGTTCATTCCCGAGACCGTCTCCGAATGAGGCGCCTGCTGCCGCAGACCCTGCCCGCCTGGGTGCTGCTCATCGTCATCGCCGGCCTGCTGGCCAGCCAGGTGACGACGCTTTACATCGTCGCCCGCGACCGCGCCGCCTCCAGCGACGTCGTGGACTACTACCGGCTCAACGACCGCGCCTTCTCCATCGTCCAGCTCATGTATTCCGCCACGCCGCAGGAGCGCCGGCACATGGCCTCGGGCGTCGCCAGCTCCAGCTACGCCATGACGGTGTCGGACACGCCGGCCGTGGCCTCGGCCATCGCCCAGGACGACCAGCTGGCGGAGCTGGAGGACATTCTCGTCGGCCGCCTGTCCAAGTTCGGCGTCACGGAAGCGCGCGTGCGGCGCGATCCCGCCTCGCTGATGGACCGCCTGCCGCGCCGAAGCGCCAGCGACAGCGACGTGGGCGAGGTCGAGAAGGACCTTTTGGCGCTGGCGGCGGGCTTCGCCCGGAGCGACAAGCTGACCGCCTCGATCCAGTTCGCCGACGGGCAATGGCTGAACTTCACCGAGCCGATCCTGCCGCCGGGCCCGGTGCTGAGCCTGGAGAGCCTGCCGCTCTATGCCGTGATGGCGGGGCTGGTCGTGGTGGCCTGCGTTTTGTCGCTGCGGCGGCTGACCGCGCCTTACCGGGTGATGGAGAGGGCGGTGAACAGGCTCGGCAAGGACCTCAAGAGCCCTCCGATCTCCGAGACCGGCAGCCGCGAGATCCGCGCCGCCGCCCACGCCATCAACACCATGCAGGCGCGCCTGCGCGCCTATGTGGAGGACCGCGAGCAACTTGCCGCGGCGCTTGCCCACGACCTGCGCACGCCGCTGACCCGCATGCGGCTGCGGCTGGCGCTGCTGCGCAATTCGAAGATCCGCGACGACCTTGCCCGCGACCTCGGCGACATCGAGACCATCGCCCGCTCGGTGATCGACTTCGCCACCTTCGAGGTCGCCGAGGAGAAGGCCGAGCGCATCGACTTCCTGTCGCTGGCCGAATCCGTGGCCGACGATTTCGAGGATGCGACGCTGGAGGAGGAAGGCATGCGCTCGCGCCAGTTGATCTGCATGGCCCGGCCGGTGGCCCTGCGGCGCTGCGTGACCAACCTGGTGCAGAACGCCGTGACCTACGGCAGGAAGGCGCACCTGACGCTGCGCCGCGACGGCGGCTGGATCGTGCTTGCCATCCGCGACGAGGGCCCCGGCATCCCGCAGGGCAAGCTGGACGCCGTCTTCAATCCCTTCGTGCGGCTGGAGGGCTCGCGCAGCCGCGAGACCGGCGGGCTGGGGCTCGGCCTGACCATCGCCCGCAACATCGCGCGCAGCGCCGGCGGCGAGATCGGCCTCGCCAACCATCCCGGCGGCGGCCTGCTGACGGAGCTGCGCCTGCCTTCGGC
>DAOKZN010000376.1:0-2580 GCA_035325625.1 Mesorhizobium sp.
CCATAGGCGGTGAGCAGCGTGTCGTCCGGCCCGACATAGACGGTGCCGCCCTCGCGGTGCGAGCGGGCGACGAGGTCGCGTAGGTCGCCATGCTGCTCGCGCTCGGCCAGCCCCTGTTCGGCCAGCCAGAAATCGTCGAACACCTTGGAGAGGTACTTGTTGCCGGAATCGCAGACAAAGGTGACGACACGCTTCGGGACCTTCTGCTCCTTGCAATAGCGCAGCGCCGCCGCAAGCAGCGTGCCGGAAGAGGAGCCGGCCAATATGCCCTCGCGCGACAGGAGATCGCGCACCGCCAGCATCGAGTGCCGGTCCGATACCGAATAGGCCTTCTTTACCAGCGAAAGATCGGCATTGGGTGGGATGAAGTCCTCGCCGATGCCTTCCACCGTCCAGCTTCCGGCCTCTTCCATGCGGCCGGTCTTCACGAATGGCGCCAGCACCGAGCCGGCGGGGTCGGCCAGCACCATCTCCGTCTTCGGCGAGACCCTGGCGAAGAAGCGTCCCAGGCCGGTCAGCGTGCCGCCGGAGCCGACGCCGACGACCACGGCGTCCACGTCGCCTTCGAGCTGCTGCCAGATCTCGGGGCCCGTGGTGGTCTCGTGCGCCAGCGGATTGGCCGGGTTGGCGAACTGGTTGACGTAGAAGGCGCCGGGGGTCTCGGCGGCGAGCTTCTCGGCCATGTCCTGATAATATTCGGGATGGCCCTTGCCGACGTCGGAGCGGGTCAGCCGCACCTCGGCGCCCAGTGCGCGCAGGTGCTGCACCTTCTCGCGCGACATCTTGTCGGGCACGATCAGCACGATACGGTAACCCTTCGGGATGCCGACCTGCGCGAGGCCGAGGCCGGTGTTGCCGGCAGTGGCCTCGATGATGGTGCCGCCGGGCTTCAGGGTGCCGTCGCGCTCGGCCGCGTCGATCATGGAGCGCGCGATGCGGTCCTTGATCGAGCCGCCCGGGTTCTGGCTTTCCAGCTTGATGAACAGCCGGCACTTGCCGGTGTCGAATTTCTTCAGCTCCACCATGGGCGTGTCGCCGATCAGGTCGAGCACGGACGAGAAAGGCGGATTCAGCCGGTTCGATCCGGCGTGCGGCCTCGTTCCTGCGCTGGCATTCATCGAAAATCTCCTAGCTTGCGGCGGTCGCCTGGACCGCCGCCCGGCATGCGCACTGATCGCAGAACCGGCCCCCTGTTGTCGAAGGAAGAATTTTTCATTCAGCCCCAGAAACAGGAATGAGATCCTCATTCTTAGCGGATATGGCCCTTATTTTCGCAAGCCCGTTTCAGCATATAGGGCCTGGGGCGTTCTGCCTCTCACAGATATGGGGCGCCTGCGCCTCCGGGAAAGTGGCCTGCGGCAGGTGCCCGGCACCTCTGAGGGCATCTATGCGACGGCAGCCCCGACAATATCGGGATAGTGCCGCTGTGCCACATCCGGATGCGAGCGCAGGCGGCTCTTCAGCACGTTGGCGCCGACATTGCGCAGCAAGGGATTGTCGGGGTCGCTGGCCGGCCCGGGCGCCTGCGCGGCAAGCTCGGGCGGAAGCTCCAGCAGCGGTATCTCGGCGTCGAGCCGGGCGCTGAAGAAGAAGGGCACGGAATAGCGCTCCACCCCGGCCGGCGGCGTGACGACGCGGTGGACCGTGGCGCGCAGGTAGCCGTTGGATGCGAGCTCCAGCAGCTCGCCTATATTGACCACGAACGTTCCCGGGATGGGGTCGGCGTCGATCCAGCTGCCGCCATAGTCCACCTGAAGCCCCCTGTTCTCGTCCTGCAACAGCAGGGTGAGGAAGCCGCCGTCCTTGTGCGCGCCGACCCCCTGGTCGCCTCCGGTCAGGTCGCGGCCGGGATAGCGCACGATCTTCATGCGGTGATTGGGCGTGCCGCCGTAGATCGGCTCGAACGCATCCTCCGGCTGTTCCAGCGACAGGGCGAACGCCTTCAGCAGCCTGATGGCGACGGCCGTGACCCCGGCCTGCCACGAAAGCACGGCCGGGCGCAGGCCGGGCAGGCTCGCCGGCCACAGGTTCGGGCCCTGCAGCCGCGTCCAGGCCGGTGTACCGGGCCGCTGGGGAATCGTTTCGCGCTCGACCCCGAAGTCAAGCTGCTCGCGCCAGTCCGCCTGCCCCTTGGTGCGCTCGCCGCCCGCCCTGGTGTAACCCCTGAACTGGGCGGAGTTGACCATCTCGATCGCGCGCTTCTCGGCTTCGGGAAGCGCGAAGAACCTGCGGGCCTCCGCAAGCAGGTTCTGCACCTGCGCCTGCGGAATGCCGTGCCCGCCGAGATAGAAGAAGCCGATTTCGCGCGCCGCCGAGCGCAGGTCGTACAGGAAGGTCCGGCGTGCCAGGCCGCCCTGCTCGAAGCGGTCGAGATCAAGGATTGGCAGGAGTCTGGGCATGGAAAACCTCGTTGACTGTCGCGCCCCCGCGCCGCGTGCCGCCGCATCGCCGCACAACAGTGCCACGACCAGGCCCGGCGACAAAAGGAACGGACGCGCGCGGAAGCGGCCCCGAGGAAACGGTTGCTTTTGCCCCGGCGGGCGGGCGCGGATAATTTTTCCCTTCGCCGCCTGCCGCGGC
>DAOKZN010000377.1:0-2547 GCA_035325625.1 Mesorhizobium sp.
CCGAGATGGCGAGGTTGGAGGGCGTGCCGCCGAACATGTCGGTCAGCACGATGACGCCCGCGCCGGTATCGACCGCCGCCACCGCTTCCAGTATGTCGCGCCGGCGCTGCTCCATATCGTCGTCGGCGCCGATCGCCACCGTCTCGAAATTCTCCTGCGGTCCCACAACGTGCTCCACCGCGTGGCGGAATTCGTTGGCCAACTGACCGTGCGTCACAAGCACGAGTCCGATCATTCTGAGGCGGCTCCCGTCATTCTAGTAGGCAAGTTAGTAGGCGAAGTCATGGCCCCTTCACAGGCGCATTTTACGCTTGCCGGCCTTCCGGGCGGCGGGAAGCGCTATCTTGTCGACGCGAGGCCGGTTGACAAGCCCAAATCTGCGCCTGACTGGGCCATTTTGACGCATTGCAGCATCAAAGCCGGCCGAAAGGCGCGAGCCCGAGCCGCGAGGCGACGGCCGGTAGCGCCGAAACGGCGTCGCGGGCGGCCATTTCGAGACACGGAAGGTCGCAGCCGGCAATGCTTTCGCGCGCCTCTTCCTGCAAGCGGGGCATCTGCGCCGCCGGCACGAGGCGCACCACGAGGTCGATCACCGCGGCCGGCTCGAAGGCCAGCGGCCGCGGCCCGATGCCGGGCACCTCGGCAAGGCCGGCGATGGTGACGGGCGCCCGGCAGACCAGCCGCCCGCCATGGCCGGCCGCGAAGAGCTGGTCGTCGCCCACCAGACGGCAGAACAGGCCCCGCGCGCAAAAGTGCGAAATCAGCGCCAGCGCCAGCGTGGTCTTGCCCGCCCCGGACGGCCCGGTAACGAGCAGGCCGCGGTCGCCGAGCAGCAGGGCGGTGCCGTGGATGTTCTGTTGACGCATCAGCCCTCTGCCGGCAGGGCGACGACGAAGCGCGCGCCCCTGATCTCGCCGGGCTTGGTGCCGGGAATGTTCTCGGCCGTCAGCGTGCCGCCATGCGCTTCCACGATCTGGCGGCTGATGGACAGGCCGAGGCCCGAATTCTGCCCGAACGCCTCGCTGGACGGGCGGTCGGTGTAGAAGCGCTCGAAGATGCGGTCGATGTTCTCGGCGCGGATGCCGGGCCCGTTGTCGTCCACGGTGACGATGTTGTACCTGCCGGCGCGCGCCAGCGAGATGGTGATGCGGCCATGCTCGTCCGGCACGAAGGAGCGGGCGTTCTCGATCAGGTTGGTGATGACCTGGCCCAGGCGCAGGTCGTGGCCCTGCACGAAATAGCCCTTTACGCCCTGCGGCGGCTTGGCCACCTTCAGCTCGATCTCGACCTTCTTCTTGTGGTGCGATGCCTCGCGCGAGACCGACACCAGATCGGAGACGAACCGGGCCAGATCGACCCGGCCGGCATCCTCGCGCGCCAGTTCCGCATCGAGGCGGGAGGCGTCGGAAATGTCGGTGATGAGACGGTCCAGCCGCTTCACGTCGTGCTGGATCACCTCCATCAGCCGGTTGCGGGAGGCTTCGTTGCGGGCCAGCGGCAGCGTCTCGACCGCGCTGCGCAGCGAGGTCAGCGGGTTCTTCAGCTCGTGGCTGACGTCCGCGGCGAAGCTCTCGATGGCTTCGATGCGGGCATAGAGCGCATTGGTCATGTCGCGCACGGCGACCGACAAGTTGCCGATCTCGTCCTGACGGTCGGAGAAGTCGGGAATCTCCTCGCGGTTCTTGACGCCGCGCCGCACGCGCACGGCCGCCGCCGACAGCCGGCGCAGCGGGTTGGCGATGGTGGAGGCCAGCAGCAGCGACAGGATGGCGGTGACCAGGGCGGCGACGCCGAAGACGCGCAGGATGGCCTTGCGCTCGGCCGCCACGATCTTGTCGATGTCGCCGCCTTCCGTCGACAGGAGCAGCACGCCCAGCACCGCGCGGAAGCGCTGGATGGGCACCGCCACGGACACGATCTGCTCGCCCTTCTCGCTGACGCGCACGATGGTGGAGGGGCTGCCGGTCAGCGCCTTGATGACCTCCGGATAGGCCGCGCCGTTGCCGCCCGGCTGCTCCTTGTAGACGGGCAGTTCCCGGTTGTGGAACAGGTCGAAGACGAACTTCTGCACGCGTTCGATGAAGTCCGGCTCTTCCTCCTCCACCGGCGGCAGGTCGTAGCGCAGGATCTGGCCGCGCGAATAGAGATGGCGCGAATCCAGAAGCAGGTTGGCGTCGCGGTCGTAGATGCGCGCGCGGGTGCGCGTGGGCGAGATCAGCCGCCGCAGCACCGGCGCCACGCGCTCGGGATTGATGGGGAAGTCGAGATTGTCGAGCTGGTCGGTCGCCGGGCCGATGCTTTCGCCGGCCTGCAGCTCCAGCAGCTTTTCCGGGTCGATGGAGATGGAGTCGGTCTCGACCGTGGCCGAGGCGGCGATGGCGCCGGCGATGATCTCGCCCTGCGTCATCAGGCTTTCCACGCGCGCGTCGATCAGCCCGTCGCGGAAGGTGTTGAGATAGAGGATGCCGATGACCAGCACCGCCAGCCCGGCGAGGTTGAGGAACAGGATGCGCCGGGTGAGGCTGGAGAAGATGTGATGGCCGAGGA
>DAOKZN010000378.1:0-2544 GCA_035325625.1 Mesorhizobium sp.
GCCTCGCCGGCATAGGCGGGCGCCTTGCTCTTCAATTCGGTGACGATGCGCTCGGCCACCTTCTTGCCGACGCCAGGGGCACGGCTGACCGTGGCGATGTCGCGCAGCGCGATCGCGTTGGCGAGCTCGGCCGGCGAAAGCGTGGACAGCACCGCCAGCGCCACCTTGGCGCCGACGCCCTGGACGTTGTTGATGAGCAGGCGGAACCATTCCCGCTCCAGCGCCGACTGGAAGCCGTAGAGCCGGATCATGTCCTCGCGCACATAGGTCTCGATGAACAGCACCACCGCCTCGCCCGGCGCCGGCAGCGCGGCCAGCGTGCGGGCCGGGCAATAGGCCACGTAGCAGACACCGTGCACGTCGACGAGGCAATGGTCCTCGTCGATCTCCTCCAGCGTGCCCTTGAGCTTGCCGATCATTGCGCTCCCCTCACGACGGCTCCGGCGCGATGAGATCGACGCCCGGAAAATACGCGCGATAGCCCGCCGGATCGCGCGTCAGGATCGAGTAGCCCCGGATCGCGGCATGCGCGCCGATCAGAAAATTGGGCAGCACCTGCTCGCGCGCCCCGCCCCGGCGGCGATAGACCGCAAAGGCGCGGGCCGCGGCGAAGGCCGCCTCGAAGGGCAGGCTCTCGCGGCGGAACTCGTCCTCGGGCAGCACGCTCTCCACCTGCTCCAACGTCCCGTAACGGATCGAGAACTCGGCGAAGATCACCTGGTTGATGACGACACTGCCGCGCCGGCGGACCTTCTCGAGCTGGGCGCGGGACCATTTCAGCCAGAGGGGATCGCGCACCGCGATGTCGATCAGCACATTGGTGTCGACCAGCGTGGTCACTGCCGATCCCGCGTCGCCGCCATCACCGCATCGGCGTCCAGAGCCTGGTCGCCGCTGCCTTCGAGGCGGTCGAGCGCAGCCAGAAAGCGGTCCAGCCGTCCACGATCGGCGGCGCGCCCCTTGTCGTCCCTGGCGACGAGGGTGATCTTGCCGCCCTCGATGCCGAACACGACCTCGGTATTCGGCCCGATGCCGAACGTCTTGCGCAAATCCCGGGGGATCGTCACCTGGCCCTTGCTCGTCACACGCATGGAATTTCTCCTTACGTGTAAGAAATATTCTTACCAAGAGAACAAGTCAAGAACAAACTGGCAGAACAGAAACGTAGGCCAGCGCCGCCATGCGATAGCTCACGCTCTGCCGGTGGTGAGCATGGCAGATGGCGATCGCCAGCGCATCGGCGGCATCGTCGCTGTCGACGCAGGCCTTGGGCAGCAGCACCTTCACCATCATGTGGATCTGCTTCTTGTCGCCGTGGCCGACGCCGATCACCGCCTTCTTGACCGCATTGGGCGCATATTCGGCGACGGGCAGCCCCGCCCGCGCCGGCACCAGCATGGCGATGCCGCGCGCCTGGCCGAGCTTCAGCGTGGCCGCGGCATCCCGGTTGACGAAGGTCTGCTCCACCGCCGCCTCATGCGGCATGGCGCCCGCAAGCACCTCGGCCAGCCCGTCGTGCAACTGGCACAGCCTTGCCGCCAGTGCAGCCTTGTCGTCGGAACGCACGGTGCCGGCGGCAATGAAGCGCAGCGTGTTTCCCAGGCTTTCCACGACACCCCAGCCGGTGCGCCGCAGCCCGGGGTCTATGCCGATGATCCGAATCGCCTGTCCCATCGCCCCACTCTAGTTCCGGTGGGAAGCGATACCAGCGAAATGTGAACAAACCGGAAACTTCGCGGGGAACTTCGCCAGAGACTTCGATCGAGTCAGCCGCGGCCGAAGGCGGTGTTGAGCAGGGTGATCTGGTCGGACACCGGGTTGCTGCGGCGTCCCGCCGGCTGCGGCGTCCCGCCGGCTCCGTAGACTTCCTCGTCCATGCGCCGCACCAGCGCCTGCAGCCGCAGCGAGCGGCGCACGAGGTCGAGGAAATCGTCCGGCAACTCGCTCCATCCCGCCGCGTCGTCATGCGCGGAAGCCGTATCGAGCCGGATCTTCGATTTCTCCGACGCCACCTGGTCGCGCGTCATCTCGCCGGAATTGGCGGCGCGCTGCAAAAGCAGCCAGGAAGCGATCTGCATGAGCCGGGTGGTGAGCCGCATCGATTCGGCGGCGTAGAGGGTGGCGCCGAGCCGCGACAGCTTCTTGGCCTCGCCCCGGCCCTTGCCGTCGAGATATTCCGCCGCCTGCTCCACCAGCCCCATGCCTTCGCTGTAGAGCGGCTTGAAAGATTGCGAGAAAACCCGGCGTTCCGCCAGCTTGATCGTCTTCGCGCTTTCCTTCGAAGGTTCGTTCATGGGCACCACCCTGTCCCCGCCTGACACGGGCCGATTCGGCTCGGCCGCCTGTCTGCACCCTATATGACCAGGGTGCGAAAATGCGCTCCGTCTTCGGCCAAGGCAAGCGTATGTTTAACGGACGGTTAACGGCGGATTGATGGCGACGGAACAAAAAAAGAGCCGCGGATAAGGCGGCTCTCAGGAGTTAACAGGGAGGCGTCAAACAAAGTGGCTCCAACCACTCGGTAAGAATCCAGATCACTGGATG
>DAOKZN010000379.1:0-2542 GCA_035325625.1 Mesorhizobium sp.
CCGCCGGTGATGTAGACCGAGCCTTCCGGCCGCACATAGATGCCGGAGGGATCGACCAGCAGCGGCATGTCCTCGTAGCGGTCGCGCGCCTCGAACACGAAGACGTTGCGCTTGCGCGGCTCCACCGGCAGCGCGATGCCCGCCATGGCGGCAACCCTGCCGGCGTTCGGACCCGCCGCGTTCACGACGATGCCGGCCTCCAGCCTCTGGCCATTGTCGAGCGTGACGGAGGCCACATGCGCGCCCTGCCGCTCGATGCCGGCGGCGGAGGCGGTGGTGAAATCCACGCGCATCGTGCGCAGCGCCCTGCGGAACAGGTGCAGATAGGCATGCGCGTCGAACCAGCCCTCGCCGCTCACGCCATAGGTGCCGCCGGCGATGCCCTCGCCGGACAGCCACGAGAAGCGCCGGGTCAGCGCCGCCGCGTCCTCCAGCACGATGTTCGCGCCTTCGGCCGCCTGCACGGCGTGATTGGCCCGCAGCACCGGCAGGCCCTCCTCGCTGGCCAGGATCAGATAGCCGCCTTCCCGGAAGCCTATATCGGCATCGGCTCCGAATTCCTCCTTCAGCCGCCGGAACAGGCCGAGCGTGAACTGCGACAGGCGGATGTTTTCGGCGATGGAGAATTGCTGGCGGATCGAGGCGGCCGACAGCGTGGTGGCCGAATGGGTGAATTGCGGATCGCGCTCGACCAGCGCGATGGATCCGGAAAACCCTTCCTTGCGCAGAAAATAGGCAACCGAGGAGCCGACGATGGCCCCGCCGATGATGACGATGTCGTAGTGCGCCATGAAGCTGGTTCCGATTGCAGGATCGATCAAAGCAGCTTTCGCCACCTTGCCGCAAGCTCTTGCAAGGGCCAGTCTTGCCGGGCAAGAAGACCAGATGGTTGACGCTCCGATCCGCTCCCGCCGCTCCGTTCTCTATGTGCCCGCCGCCAATGACAAGGCGCTGGCCAAGATCGGCCAGCTTGCCTGCGACGCCGTCATCGTCGATCTGGAGGATGCGGTGATGCCGGGCGAGAAGGCTGCGGCGCGGGCGAAGCTGGCCGGCATCCTGGCCGCCCGCCCACCCCGTGCCGAGATGGTGGTGCGCATCAATGCGCTGTCGAGCGAATGGGGCGGCGACGACCTCGCCGCGGCGATCCGTGCCCGGCCGGACGCCATATTGCTGCCCAAGGTGGAAACCGTGCGCGACATCCTCGAAGCCGGCGACGCGCTGGACGAGGCGGACGACGCCGGGGACATCGGGCTCTGGGCAATGATCGAGACGCCGCGGGCGCTTCTCAACATCGGCGCCATCGCCGAGCTGGGTCGCGACCCGGCATCGCGACTGGGCTGTTTCGTGGCCGGAACGAACGACCTCGCCAAGGAGACCGGCGTGGCGCTGACCGCCGACCGGCGCCATTTCCTGCCGTGGCTGATGCAGATGGTGCTGGCCGCGCGCGCCGGCGGGCTCGACCTTCTCGACGGCGTCTACAACGATTTCCGCGATGCGGAGGGCCTTGCCCGCGAATGCGCGGAAGCAGCCGCCATGGGCTTCGACGGCAAGACGCTGATCCACCCCGCCCAGATCGAAGTGGCCAATGCCGCCTTCTCCCCGTCCGAGGCGGCGCTGGCCGAGGCGCGCGCCGTCTGCGATGCCTTCGCCCGGCCGGAGAACGCCGGCAAGGGCGTCATCGCCCTGAACGGCCGCATGGTCGAGCGGCTGCATCTGGCGCAGGCCGAAAAACTTCTGGCGAAGGCGGCCGGCATCGGGGCATGATCTGCGGCGACCCTGACCGCGATTTCCACTTGGGGACCACCTATGCGACTTTACCGTTTCCTCACCGCCGTCGACGACGCCAGCTTCTGCCACAAGGTGACGGCGGCGCTCAACAAGGGCTGGCACCTCTACGGCTCGCCGACCTATGCCTACGACAAGAAGGAGAAGGTCATGCGCTGCGGCCAGGCCGTGGTGAAGGACGTCGAGGGCCAGGACTACGTGCCGGGCGAGACGAAGCTGAGCGACTGGTGAGGGGCGAGACGCACGGCAGAGCCGGCGGCAGCGTCTATTCCGCCGCCGCCTCGATGCGCTCCATGTCGTCGTCGGACAGGCCGAAATGGTGGCCGATCTCGTGGATCAGCACATGGGTGACGATGTCGCCCAGCGTCTCCTCGTTCTCGGCCCAATAGTCGAGGATGGCGCGGCGGTAGAGGGTGATGCGGTTCGGCCCTTCGCCGGTGGCCGGGTTCCAGCGCTCGGCGATGCCGCGCCCCTCGAACAGGCCGAGCAGGTCGAAGGGCGTCTCCAGCGACAGGTCGTCCATGATCTCGTCGGTGGGAAATTCGGCCACCTGGATGATGATCTCGCCGGTCAGCCTGCGGAACTCCTCCGGCAGATGCGCATAGGCCTCCAGGGACAGCAACTCCATCTCCTCCAGGGAGGGCGAGAGTTCGCCGTGCCAGGTGCGGGTCTTGTAGATGCGGGCCATGCGTCGTCCTTCTTTCCCGCGGCATATATGCCTTTGCTCGGCCCTCGGCAAATGAGCATGGCCGGCAAC
>DAOKZN010000380.1:0-2542 GCA_035325625.1 Mesorhizobium sp.
CGCCCGCGCCGGGCGAAAATTCATTCATGGCTCACTCCTGGCCGTCGGCCGGACGTGAGCTGAGGTCACGTCAGACGGACGGCGATTGCGTTCGGCTGCGACTGTCGCCAGACATGGCGGGTTGACCTTTCCGCTCGCAGGATTGGTTCGGCTCTGCAAGCCAGCGCAACATAGGGGCGTGCCGCTTCAAGTCAACAGGAATGGCGCGCAGCTTTGCGTCAGTTCCTGCCGGAGGCCCGCAGCCGCAGGCGCGGGATGCGCAGCCAGCCGTCGTCCAGCGGCGGGGGCCGGTTGAGGATGGTGGTGATTTCGGCCGGCAGGCTCGGAGCCAGCGGCTTCTTGGCGGCCACGCCGTCGGCGATCGAAAGCACGCTGTGGTAGAACTCCTGGCCGGTGGCCGAGCGCGGCGGAACCGCCTCGTGCATGACGCTGATGACGGTCGCGTCCGGGCAATTGTCCTTGATCGCCTGGTGGAAGGCGACCTTGCCCTCGGGGTCGAGCGCGCCGGTGGCCTCGTCCAGGAACAGCAGCCCCGGCTTCTGCAGGAGGATGCGGGCGACCACCAGCTTCTGCTTCTGGCCGCCGGAAAGCGTCTGGTCCCAGTTCTTGCCCTGGCGGCTCTCGTCATGCAGATGCTCGATGAACTCGCCGAGCCCGGCCTTGTGCAGGGCGGCCGCCGCCTGCGCGTCGCCATGGCCGTCGGGCGGCTCCGGCAGGCAGACCAGTTCCTTCAGCGTCAGCGGCGGCAGCTTGACCTCCTGCGCGGCGTAGAAGGTCTTCACGCCTTCCGGGAAGACGACGGTGCCGTGCCCGTAGGGCCACAGCCCGTTGATCGCCTTGATCAGCGAGGTCTTGCCGCAGCCCGATTCCCCCTTCAGGAAAGTCCACTCGCCGCGGCGGAAGCGCAGCCGCTCGGTGGTCAGGAAAGGCTCGGTGTCGTGGCCCTGATGCATCAGTTCCAGATGCTGCACGGTCAGCCCGAAGACGGGGTTCTGCTGGGCATAGGTGAATTCGGACCTGCCGGTCTGCCGGTAGAACTCGGCGGGCTGCTGTACGTTCTCGATGGCTTCGGCCAATTCGGTGACGCGTTTGCTGTTGGCCCGCAGCGTGGCGATCGCCGGCATGACATGGATGAACCACGAGCACTGGCTGATCAGCGAATTGACCAGCTCCGCCCCGGTTATGTAGCCCTTGAGGTCGAGCCGGCTGTGGATGAAGGGCACCAGGCCGGGCGCATAGGCGACCACGCGAGCGCCGACGAAATTGTAGACCATCTCGAAGGCCGAATAGCCCGTATTGACCACGATGAGCCGCGACCAGGTGCGGTCGATGTCGACATAGAGCCTATCGTGCATCGCCTTCTGCACATGCTCTCCGCGCGAGGCGGCGACGTGGAACGAGCGGCGCAGGAAGGTCGTCAGCTCGCCGCGGTAGCTGCCCTCGGCTTGCTGCATGCGGATGCTGAGCCGCTCCAGCAGGCCGCCGAGCTTGACGGCGATCCAGGTGTTGAGCGGCACGTAGGCGCCCACCGCCACCAGCGCCAGGACAGCGCTGCCGTAGTCGCCCAGGAACTCCAGCCCGGCCACCTCCGTCGACGTCTCCAGAAGCTTCTGGCCGACGAAGAAGATGGACGTGGCCACCGCCATCACCCCCATGGCCAGGCCGATGGCGCCGCCGGTCAGGCCCTTGATCGATTCCTGCACGCGCTGGTCGATATTGTCGGGCGCGCCGGCCTCGCCGCCGTGCTGGGCGTGGAAATGCGTGTGGTTGGCATCCAGAAGCGCCTCGTTGAAGCGGCCGTCCAGCCAGCCGCGCCACTTGCGGTGCAGCGTGGCCGAGACGAAGCTGCGCGCCCCGGTGATGCCGGCATCCTTGAGCACGACCAGCGCCACCAGCGCCGCCGCGTTCTCCAGCAGGCTCTGCAGCGGCGTGGTGTTGGCGGCGTCGTGGAAGAAGGCGATCGAATTGACCAGTTCGCCCGAGGCTTCCGCGAACCACACCCCGGCCTTGCTGGACAGCGCCGTAAGCAGCGCGATGACCACCGCCAGCAGCCAGGCTTCCTTCCATTTCTCGGAGAACCAGTAGGCCCGCATCAGGCCCCAGAAGCTGCGCATGGAGGAAACCGGCGTCAGGGGCGGCGGCTTTTTCGTGCCGCGCAAGGCTGGTTTCCGCATTGAAAGGAATGGTCTGCCGACCCGAATCACTACCCGTTCGAACCTTTTCTTGTTTGTTACGGATCGTAACACCAATTGATCATTTTCAATTAATTTTCGTTTGGGCGCGCAAACGCTATCCCCGCGCGCGTGGCTGCGCTGCCACAGATGCCGTACGCCGAACGGCAGCTTGCCGGGGGAGCGATGCCGGCCTGGAGCCGGCCTGGAGCCGGGCTGGCAGAAATCCGGGCTGGAATGCATGCCCGGCTTCATGTAATGGGAAGCCGCCGTCCCCATATTTGAGTGACGACCTCGCGGACAATGACGTCCGTGGCAGCAAGCGTTGGATACGACTATGACGAAATGGTCCCCGAATTCGTGGAGAACGA
>DAOKZN010000381.1:0-2502 GCA_035325625.1 Mesorhizobium sp.
GATCAGGTCCTCGTCGCCCTTGAACATGATGGCCAGCGCAAAGGCGCCGCGCAGGCGCTTCAGGGCGGCATGGGCGGCTTCGACAGGGGCGGCGCCCCGAGCCACTTCGCGCGCCACCAGATGCGCGACGACTTCCGTGTCGGTCTGCGAATCGAAGGTGTAGCCGTCGCGGGTCAGTTCCTCGCGCAGCTCCGAGAAATTCTCGATGATGCCGTTGTGGACGATGGCGACGCCGTTGGAGAAATGCGGGTGCGCATTGGTCTCGTTCGGCACGCCGTGGGTGGCCCAGCGGGTGTGGCCGATGCCGATGGTGCCGTCCAGCGGCTCGCTCTGCAGCCGGCGCTCCAGATTGACCAGCTTGCCCTCGGCCCGGCGGCGCGACAGTTCGCCCCGCTCGATCGTGGCCACGCCGGCGGAATCATAACCGCGATATTCGAGGCGCTTGAGCGCATCCACGATGAGCGGCGCCACCGGCGTATGGCCCACGATGCCGACTATTCCGCACATGCCTGCTGTCCCCGCTGTGTCAAACCGCGCTTCCGCCGTCTAGCGGGAGCGCGCCGTCCAAGAAAATCACGTTCCATTGCGCCGCGTATCAGCCCGCACGTAGTGGCCTTAGTGTGGCGCAACAAGATTAACGGCCGGCAACGGTTTACATCCAGTTGGCGAAATTGATTATTTCTTCGCCGCCTCCGCCCTGCGCTCGCGCAGTTCACGCGCCTTGCCCGGCAAGGTCTTCTGCCGCGCCCGGCCGAAAGCCAGCGCATCCTCGGGAACGCTCTCGGTGATGACGCTGCCCGAGGCGACATAGGCGCCGTTGCCGATCGAGACCGGCGCCACCAGCGCCGAGTTGGAGCCGATGAAGGCCCGCTCGCCGATGTCGGTGAAGAACTTGGAATAGCCGTCATAGTTGCAGGTGATGGTGCCCGCACCGATATTGGCCCCCGCCCCGACGCGGGCGTCGCCGATATAGGTCAGGTGATTGACCTTGGCGCCCTCCTCCACGGTCGCCTTCTTGACCTCGCAGAAATTGCCGACCTTGGCCTTCGCCCTGAGGTCCGTGCCCGGCCTGAGCCGCGCGAAGGGGCCGACCTCGCAGCCCGAGGCGATCGAGGCGCCCTCGATATGGCTGAAGGCACGGATCTTCGCCCCCGGCGCGATGCGGACCCCCGGCCCGAACCAGACATTCGGCTCCACCACGGTGTCGGCGCCGATCTCGGTATCGTGCGAGAAGAAGACGGTGTCGGGCGAGGCGAGCGTCACGCCGGCCAGCATCGCCGCGCGGCGGCGGCGCTTCTGCCAGATGGCTTCCGCCTCGGCCAGCTCGGCGCGGTTATTGATGCCCAGCGCGCTTTCGAAGTCCGCTTCGGTCGCCACCACGTCGAGGCCGCGCGCACTGGCGATGCCGACGATGTCGGTGAGGTAGAATTCGCCCTTGGCATTGGCGTTGCCCACCGCCTCCAGCAGTTCCAGCGCGTGCCTGCCGGCGATCGCCATCAGGCCGCTGTTGCAGAAGGTGATGAGGCGCTCCTCGTCTGTGCAGTCCTTGTCCTCGCGGATGGCGACGAGCCTGCCGTCCTTCTCGATCAGCCGGCCGTAGCCGGCCGGGTTTTCCGCGCGGAAGCCCAGCACGGCGACGGCGGCGCCGCCGGCAAGGCGCTCCCGCGCCGTTGCGAGCACGGCGGGGTCGATGAGCGGCGTGTCGCCGAACATGACGAGGATGTCGTCATAGCCCCTGGCGATCGCCGCGCGCGCGGCCAGAACCGCATCGGCCGTGCCGAGTTGCCGCTCCTGCACGAATATCTCCGCGCGGGGGGCGAACCTCTCCGCCGCCCTGCGCACGGCCTCAGCGCCATGGCCGACCACCAGCGCAAGATCTCCCGCGCCGGCGGCCTCGGCCGCCCTGGCGACATGCGCCGCCATGGGCAGGCCGGCGATCTCGTGCAGCACCTTCGGCACGGCGCTCTTCATGCGCGTGCCCTCGCCGGCGGCGAGGATGATCGACAGGCAGGTTCTGGAGGTCATGGGCGGCTACCGCTGGAGAGCTGTGGGATTCGCCCCCCATATCTAGCATCTGGAGGGCTTGGCTCCAACGCGGACGACCTCAGCCCAGTTGCCCGAGCACCGGGAAGGTTTCCAGGAGCCAGTAGGCCACCGTCTGCACGCCGCCGGTGAGGAAGAACACGCCGGCCACCACCAGCAGGCCGCCGATGACCTTTTCCACCCGGCCCAGATGCACGCGGAACTTTCCGAGAAAGCGCATGAAGGCACCGGAAAAGACGGCCGCGATCAGGAACGGGATGCCGAGGCCGAGCGAATAGGCCGCAAGCAGCAGCGCGCCCTCGCCCATCGTCTCGCGCCCGCCGGCCAGCGTCAGGATCGGCCCCAGAACCGGGCCGATGCAGGGCGTCCAGCCGAAGGCGAAGGCCAGCCCCATGACATAGGCGGCGACCGCGCTGGCCGGCTTGCCCTGGTTCTGGAAGCGCGCCTCGCGCGACAAAA
>DAOKZN010000382.1:0-2499 GCA_035325625.1 Mesorhizobium sp.
ATACCCCATGATGCTCAGGTCCGCCGCATCTCCTGGGTCCGTGGGGTCGGCCGGCCGGCACTGGCACATAGTGGCCTCCTCGTACCGCTGCCAGAATGCCGACCGGCCCCCTTTATTTTCCGCCGCCTGCGGTGCCTTGTCTGCCGCTTACCTGGTCGTTTGCCGGCAGCGTCTTCGTGCCGCCTTTCCGGAATCGCCGCTGCGGGTATAGTGTGTCGGCCCGCAAAGGCGGGCTGGTGCATGACATGGCAATCCTGATCGCGATCGTTGTTTCTCTGCTGGTGCTGGGCGCGGCCGTCATGGCCTTTCTGCGCGCCGATCCCGGCAGGCTGGCGGCATGGCTGCAGCGCTCGGGTGCCCGGCCTCGCGCGCATAGGCGCTCCGTGGTGCGCACCGCCGCGCTCGAAATGGAACTCGACCACGACACCGGCGCGCTGGAAGGTCTGGTTCTGGCCGGCCGCCGCGAGGGCAGGCGGCTCGGCTCGATGAAGCGGGCGGAGTTGCTGCTGCTCTACCGGGAACTGCGCGGCGATCCGGAAGCCCGGCAGCTACTGGAGGCGTATCTTGACAGCCGCTTTCCCGTCTGGCGCCGCGACGCTGAGCCGGACGACGGCGAGGGGCTGCGCGTTGCGCCACGTGCGGGCGCCATGACTAAGGAGGAGGCCTACAAGATCCTTGGTCTTGAAGCGGGTGCTGCCGCGGCGGATGTCCGCAAGGCGCATCGCCGCCTGATGCAGCGCCTGCGCCCCGATGTCGGTCATGCGTCTTTCCTGGCGGCGAGGATCGACGAAGCCAAGGACGTTCTGCTCTCCACTCACGACTGATCTCCTTCGACGCGGTGCTCTTCCGGGAGCCTTCGTGCCGCTCACTGCTGAACGGCGTAGCACTGGATTTTCTTTTTCTTCAAAGCGTCGCAAGCCTTCCACGCGGCGGCCTTGGTTCCGAAGCCGCCGAAGCGCGCGCGATAGAAGGTCACGCCGTTCTTCTGGAACGAGGCGGTGAAGCCCGAAGCGTGGGCCAGGGCGGCGCGGGCCTGCTCGGCGACCTTGTCGAGGATGGCCTGGGCGCCTTCCTTGCTGGGCGCGGAAGCGACCTGGACGGCCCAGCCGCCCGGCGCGACGGAGGAGGTCGCGACAGGATCGACATGTGCCGGCTCGGCATAGGCGGTGACGACGGCGGGCTCTTCCTTGGCTGCGGCCGGCAGCGGCGCAGCGGTGGGAACGGGTGCCTGTGCCGTCTTCTTGGCGGCAGGCTTTGCCGCCGGCACCGCGGGTACGGCCTCGTCGGCCGAGGCGACTTCCTGCTCGTCGTCGGGTCGGCCGTCGGGAGTGGGGGCGTCGTGCCTGGGCAGCACCACCTTGGAGAGGGCGAGGGGGGCGTCCATGTCGGCGGCGCGCCCCACCAGCGGGCCGCTGCCGCCCGCTGCCGCCTTCGGCATGTAGGCGGCGATCAGCTTGGCCATCTGCTGGTCGCGGCTGGAGCCCGAGGTGCCGCCCATGACCACGGCCACGAGGCTGCGGTTGCCGTCGCGCACCGAGGTGACGAGGTTGAAGCCGGAGGCCCGGGTGTAGCCGGTCTTGATGCCGTCCACGCCCTTGACGCGGCCGAGCAGCCGGTTGTGGCCGTTGACGCGCGTGCGGCCGAACATGAAGGAACGGGTGGAGAAATAGCCGTAATATTGCGGGAAATGCTCGCGCAGCGCGATGCCGAGAACGGCCATGTCGCGCGCGGTGGTGAACTGGCCGGGATTCGGCAGGCCGTTGGCGTTGCGGAAGACGGTGCCGCTCATGCCCAGGCTGCGGGCCTTGGCCGTCATCATCCTGGCGAAATTCTCTTCGGAGCCGCCCAGCATCTCGGCCAGCGCGGTCGAGGAATCGTTGGCCGATTTGGTCACCATCGACAGGATCGCGGTCTCGACCGTGACCGAGGAGCCGGCACGCACGCCCAGTTTGGTCGGCGGCTCGGACGAAGCCTTGGCGGAGAAGACGACCGGTGTGTTCTTGCCGATCCTGCCCTTGGCCATCGCCTCGAAGGTCAGGTAGAGCGTCATCATCTTGGTCAGCGATGCCGGATAGCGGCGACCGTTGGCGTCCTGGGAATAGAGGACCTTGCCCGTCTTGGCGTCCATCACGATCGCGGCATATTGCGCGGCCTGCGAGACGGACACGTCCGCCGCCGCAAAAGCGAAGGCGAGGGTGAAGATCATTGCCGCTTTGAGAAGATGGCCGGATTTGAACGCAATGCCCGACAACGCCTGACGCACTGTTCTTTCCTTTGGGATTTTCGTTGCACCTGGAAGGGCGGCAAAGGTCCGACCCTGCTTGGGGGCAAGCTAACGGGCCCAGCGTTACCAATCCGTTTATGGTAACCGCGGCGTTCACCATTTTCGGCCGAATTGATGCAATCTTTATCGAGCCGGCTTCACGCGAGCCGCCAGCCGAGGCTTCCGGGGCCGGCTTGAAAGTCGCGATTGACTTTTTGTGCAGCGCAACATATTAT
>DAOKZN010000383.1:0-2412 GCA_035325625.1 Mesorhizobium sp.
ACGGCTACACCGCCACCAAGCACCAGCGCGAGGTCGGCACCGGCTATTTCGACGCGGTGTCGATGGCCATCACCGGCGGCAAGTCCTCGACGACCGCCATGCATGAATCAACCGAACAGGCCCAGTTCCGGCCGGCGGCCGAATAGAGGCAGACGCCCGCGGGCGAACGCAGCAAGGAGAAAACCGATGGCATCGATCAGTCGCGTCAAGGAGCGGGCAGAGGAGCAGTCCTCCGCCATGAGCGCCGACCAGCAGGCAGCTATCCGCATGCTGGCAAACGACCTGCACCGGCTCAACCAGTCGGTCATGAAGGCGGTGGAGGCAGGCGTATCGGTCGAACTGGTGCGCTCGGCCCGCCACCACGGCGGCGACGGCAACTGGGGCGACCTGCTGATCCCGGTCGTCGTCACCAACCAGGGCTGAGCGGTCCGCACGGCCCGCACCGCCCGACCCACTTCGGAAGAAAACAGGCAAGCGCCCGCCCGGCATTCGGGCGGGCGTTTCCTCATACGGGAATTCGTCGCAGGGAATAAGAGGCCGTTTCGCGCCGGAAGGCTGCGGCCGGAGGAGAGCCGATCGACGCCGCGCAGGCCGAAACGGGCACTTTCGCCCCGCCGCGCCCGGCCGATGATCGTTCGAGGATGCCGGCGCTTGACACTTGGCGCGATCTCCCCCAATCCTCTGTCCGCTTCAACCAGGCATTGAAGCAGGGGTGGCAAGCATCATGCATGCATCGGATAGCGGGATCGGCACGCCGGACGGCGCCGTCGGCGGCATGCCGATGGCGGATCTGTCCAGGGTGCTCGTGGTCGGCAGGTCGCCGATCAACCGCGTCGTGGTCGCCAAGATCGTCGAGCAGTGCGGCCTCAAGCCCGTCTCCGAGGCGCTGGAGACGTCCGCGCGGGCGCTGCATTCGCTGCTTCCGGGCATCGTCGTGCTCGACGGCGGCCCCGACAATGCGGATTGCGATGCGCTGCTGCCGGACATCGTCTCCGTGCGCCGGCTGACGGGCGGGCTGATGCCCTGCGTCATCCTGCTTTCCACCCGCAACGGCATGCCCGAAGACGCGGCGCTGTCGGGCGTGGTGGATGCCGTCGTCGCCAAGCCGATCACGCCGGAACGGCTGCAGCCGCTGATCGGCCGCCTCGTCCGCCGCGGCCATCAACGCACATAGCCGGGCACATAGCCGGCGAAGGCCGCCTGCCGTCCTTACCCGATCGTCTCCAGCAGCGCCGGCAGTTCGCCGAGATGCGCGATGGCGCGAAAGCGCGGCGCCGCCACCGGCGCCTCGACATGCTCCAGCACCCAGGTCAGTTCGTGCGGCACATGCACGCCCCAGCTTCCCGCCTCGATGGCCGGCACCACGTCGGATTTCAGCGAATTGCCGATCATCATGCTTCTGCGCGGCCCGTCGCCATAGCGGGCAAAGATTCGCGCATAGGTGGCGGCCGACTTGTCGCTGACGATCTCGACCGCATCGAACAGGCCCTCCAGCCCCGATTGCGCCAGCTTGCGCTCCTGGTCGAAGAGGTCGCCCTTGGTGACGAGCACCAGCCGATAGGCGCCGGCGAGCCGCTCCAGCGTCTCGCGCGCATGCGGCAGCATCTCGATCGGATGCGCCAGCATCTCGCGGCCGGCCGAGAGGATCTCGGAGATGACGTTCTGGGGCACGCTGCCGCCGCTCACCTCCATCGCCGTCTCGATCATCGACAGGGTGAAGCCCTTGATGCCGAAGCCGTAGAGGGAAAGGTTGCGCCTCTCGGCCTCCAGCAGGCGCGCGGCGACGTCCGCGCCGCCGGCATGATCCGACAGGAGCTCGACGAAGCGCTTCTCGGTCATGCGGAAGAACTGCTCGTTCTGCCAGAGCGTGTCGTCGGCGTCGAAGCCGATCGTGGTCAGGCCGGCGGCTGTCATGGGATGCGGCTCATGCGTCCTGCGATGGCTCTAACGCATGTCTCCCGAAAGTGGGAACCGGTTTCGGGATAAAGACATGCGCAAAAATCAAGAACCCGAAGCGTACGGAGCGAATCTGAAAGATCGCGACACGCTTTAGGATAGCGGCAAAACGCCGCCTGCGCGAGATCGGCCGGCTCCCCTTTCCTTCCCGCGACGGGAATGTCCAGAGCATGTTGCAGCCAGGTGGAATCACTTGGCGTCGCAGACATGGGGCAAAATCAATTAGATAGACCATGATGTCGTCCGAAAACCGCTTCACACTTTTCGGCATCATGGTCTATGATGAAAAATCGCAACATATCTGGTGAACGATGCCGCCGGCCAAAAAGGAAATCCGCCCGAAACGCGCCCGCATGCCCGCTTTCGTGAAGAATTTGCGCGGGGTCAAGAGCTGGAAGGAAGTCGGCCCCTGGCTGGAATGGCGCGGCATCGAGGACATCGAATGCATCACGCCCG
>DAOKZN010000384.1:0-2399 GCA_035325625.1 Mesorhizobium sp.
AGGTTGAGGAACAGGATGCGCCGGGTGAGGCTGGAGAAGATGTGATGGCCGAGGAAGCGGCGCAGCGGCACCGTCACCTTCGACAGGAAGGCGGGCACGGTGCGGGGCGAACGCCGCTTGGCGCCCACCGGTCTGCTATGCTCGACTTCCACCGCCATCCGATCAGCGATCCGTTCAACGTTCCGGCCCGGGCCGGAACGCGCCGACCCTTACGCCTCGCGGAACCGGTAGCCGACCCCGTAAAGCGTCTCGATCATCTCGAAGTCCTCGTCGACGGCCTTGAACTTCTTGCGCAGCCGCTTGATGTGGCTGTCGATGGTGCGGTCGTCGACATAAACCTGTTCATCATAGGCCGAATCCATCAGCGCATCACGGCTTTTCACCACGCCGGGCCGCTGGGCCAGCGAATGCAGGATCAGGAACTCCGTGACGGTGAGCGTCACCGGCTCGCCCTTCCAGGTGCAGGTGTGGCGCTCCTGGTCCATGACGAGCTGGCCGCGCTCCAGCGAGCGCGCCTGCTGGGTGGGCTGCTTGGCGGCGGCGTCGCGGGCGCTCGCCCGGCGCAGCACCGCCTTGACCCGCTCCACAAGGAGGCGCTGCGAGAACGGCTTGCGGATGAAGTCGTCGGCGCCCATCTTGAGGCCGAACAATTCGTCGATCTCGTCGTCCTTGGAGGTCAGGAAGATCACCGGCAGGTCGGTCTTCTGGCGCAGGCGGCGCAGCAGCTCCATGCCGTCCATGCGCGGCATCTTGATGTCGAGGATGGCCAGGTTCGGCGGACGGGCCGTCAGCCCCTCCAGCGCAGAGGCGCCGTCGGTGTAGGTCTCCACGCGGTAGCCTTCCGATTCCAGGGCGATCGAGACCGACGTCAGGATGTTGCGGTCGTCATCGACAAGCGCGACTGTTGCCATTTCAAGCGGCTCCCTCATGAGCGGGCGTCCCTTCGTGCTTCCAGAAGGGGCTTCTGCAAAACAAATTGGGTACAAAATGTGGCATGGCGCGCGCCTCTCCTACCGCGGCGGCCGACGCATGTCCACAATCATGCGTAGCCGGCATACCCGGCCGAGCCTTCCCGCGCGAAGGCACGGTCTGCCCGGCCGGACTTTTCCACGCAGGCCGGGAAAGCTGCATATATAAACGATTTAAACAACTTTCAAAAATTTTAAATCGATTAATCGTTTGAAATTGCTTTTCTTTTCTGGTTCTGACCGCAAGTTCCTTTCAAGACGAAAAGGATGCCGGCTACGGCCGGCCGGATGCGGCAACCCGGAAGAAGGATTTTCCATGTCGGAGATCGGCAAACGCAACCCCGCCTGCGGGATCGACACCATCGGCCTGAAGACCACGGGCACCGTGCGCTACAATCTCGGGGCCGCGGAACTGGCCGAGGAAGCGATCCGGCGCGGCGAGGCGCGGCTGACCGCACATGGCGCGCTGGTGGCCGAGACCGGCCAGCACACCGGCCGCTCGCCCAAGGACAAGTTCGTGGTGCGCGACGCCGCCACCGAGGACAAGGTGTGGTGGGGCAACAACAAGCCGATCTCGCCGGCGCAGTTCGAGACGCTGCTCGCCGATTTCCTCGCCCATGCCGCGGACAAGGACCTGTTCGTGCAGGATCTGGTGGGCGGCGCCGACCGCGAGCTCAGCCTGCCGACGCGCGTGGTGACCGAATATGCCTGGCATTCGATGTTCATCCGCAACCTGCTGATCCGCCCCGAGGCGGCCGAGCTTTCCGGCTTCCTGCCGAAGATGACGATCATCGACCTGCCTTCCTTCAAGGCCGACCCCGTCCGCCATGGCGCGCGCACGGAAACGATCATCGCGCTCGACCTGTCGCGCATGATCGTGCTGATCGGCGGCACCTCCTATGCCGGCGAGATGAAGAAGTCGGTGTTCACCGCGCTGAACTACCTGCTGCCCGAACAGGGCGTCATGCCCATGCACTGCTCGGCCAACGAGGGGCCGGCGGGCGACGCGGCCATCTTCTTCGGCCTTTCCGGCACCGGCAAGACCACGCTGTCGGCCGACCCGTCGCGCACGCTGATCGGCGACGACGAGCATGGCTGGGGCCCGCACGGCGTCTTCAACTTCGAGGGCGGCTGCTATGCCAAGACCATACGGCTTTCGGCCGAGGCCGAGCCCGAGATCTTCGCCACCACGCAGCGCTTCGGCACCGTGCTGGAGAATGTCGTGCTGGACGAGAACCGGGTGCCGGACTTCGACGACGGCAGCCTGACCGAGAACACGCGCTGCGCCTATCCGCTGCACTTCATTCCCAACGCCTCGGCCACCGGCCGCGCCGGCCATCCGCGGAACATCATCATGCTGACGGCCGACGCATTCGGCGTGATGCCGCCGATCGCGCGGCTGACGCCGGCGCAGGCCATGTACCACTTCCT
>DAOKZN010000385.1:0-2394 GCA_035325625.1 Mesorhizobium sp.
GCAGCGCGTTGGGAAAACCGTAGCCTGCAACGCGCCGCAGGATATACCCGCGCGCCGTGAGATAGTCGTCGGCCGCAGCCGCCATGTGCTTCCCGTCGTCGGGGAAGTGGATGAGGATGAAATTGCAGACGCTGGGCGTGACCCGCAGGCCGAGCGCGGTGAGCTGCTCGGTCAGCCAGGACAGCCAGGTGTCGTTATGGGCGAGGCTTTTCTCGACATGGGCGCGGTCGCGCATGGCCGCCACGCCGGCCTCGATGGCCGTCGAGGTCACGTTGAAGGGGTCGCGCACGCGCTCCAGCGCCTCCACCACATGGGCGGGCGCGTAGCACCAGCCGATGCGCGCGCCGCCCAGCCCGTGGACCTTGGAGAAGGTGCGCGTCATCACCACGTTCTCATTCGCCGCGACCAGCTCGACGCCGGCCTCGTAGTCGTTGCGGCGGACGAATTCGGCATAGGCCGCATCCAGCACCAGAAGCACGTTCCTCGGCAGGCCGGCATGCAGGCGGCGCACCTCCTCGAAGGGGATGTAGGTGCCGGTCGGGTTGTTCGGGTTGGCGAGGAAGACCATCTTCGTGCGCGGCGTGACGGCGGCAAGTATGCCGTCGACATCGACCTGCTCCTGCCTTTCCTTCGCCACCACGGGCGTCGCGCCGGCCGCCCTGGCGTAGATCGGATAGGCAAGGAAGCCGTGCTCGGTGTGGATGGCCTCGTCGCCGGGCTCCAGATAGATGCGTGACAGCAGCGCCAGCGCCTCGTCCGAGCCGTTGAAGCAGACGATGTTGGCGACGTTCAGCCCATGCGCGTCGGCGATGGCCTGCCGCAGGCGCATGGCCGAGCCGTCCGGGTAGAGCGCCAGCCCCGCCGCCGCCTCGCGCGCGGCTTCCACGGCACGGGGCGAAGGGCCGAGCGGGTTCTCGTTGGACGACAGCTTGTGCAGCTTCACGCCGGCGGGCGCCGCGCTCTTGCCCGGCACATAGGCGTCGATGTCCATGATGCCCGCGCGCGGACGGGGACGTGCCTGATCTGCTGTGTTGTCCATGTCGAAGATCCGTCGAGCGCCTTCCGATCGAAGGCCGCTGCGGAAATACAGGCCGCGGCGGTCGATGTCGAGGGGCGACGGCGCGGAGTTCGGGGGCCTCCCTTCCGTCCGCCCATTGACGGCGGCACCCGGCAGGCATAGATACGGGCAGCATTCGTGGTGATTTGCCGGTCGGCTTGCAGCCACGTAAAAGAAGTCGCTAAAAAGGCCGCTGAGGACAAGTCCGTTCGGGCCGGCCGCGATTTCGCAGCCGGTTTTTTTTGTTTTGGAGCATGCGTGATGCCGATCAAGATTCCCGATCAGCTCCCCGCCCACGAGGTGCTCGTGCGCGAGGGCGTGTCCGTGATGGACGAACGGACGGCGCTGCGGCAGGACATCCGTCCGCTGCAGATCGGGCTCCTCAACCTCATGCCGAACAAGATCCGCACCGAGACCCAGATCGCGCGGCTGATCGGCGCCACCCCGCTCCAGGTGGAGCTGACGCTGGTGCGCGTCGGCAACCACAAGGCCAAGAACACCTCCGAGGAGCACCTCATCGCCTTCTACCAGACGTGGGAGGAGGTCAGGCAGCGCAAATTCGACGGCTTCATCATTACCGGCGCGCCGATCGAGCTGCTGCCCTTCGAGGAGGTCACCTATTGGGAAGAGCTGAAGCGCATCCTCGACTGGACCTCGACCAACGTTCATTCTCCCTTCTTCATCTGCTGGGGGGCGATGGCGGCTGCGTGGCATTTCCATCGCATCCCGAAATACACCCTCGAAAAGAAGGCCTTCGGCGTCTACAGGCACCGCAACAATGCGCCCGCCTCGCCCTATCTCGCCGGCTTTTCGGACGATTTCGCCATTCCGGTCTCACGCTGGACGGAGGTGCGCGGCGCCGACATTCCCTCGGGCGCGGGGCTGGACCTGCTCATTGAATCGGACGTGACCGGCCCCTGCCTGCTGGCCGAAACGGCCAGCAACCGGCTCTACATGTTCAATCACATCGAATATGATTCCACGTCGCTGAAGGAGGAATACGACCGCGACGTGGCCGCCGGCGTAGAGATAGAGGTGCCGCACGGCTACTATCCCGACGACGATCCGTCGCGCCCGCCGCTCAACCGCTGGCGCTCGCACGCCCATCTGCTGTTCGGCAACTGGATCAACCAGGTCTACCAGACGACGCCCTACGACCTGGAAACCATCGGGGATGCTACGGGGAAGGGCCTGCAGCTCGCCTCGTCATGACCCTTGAGGCCAGCGCGCCGCCAAAATGAAAAGGCGCGGCTTACGCCGCGCCGAAAGGAGCATTCCTCGCCCGAAGGCGAGGATGCGCAAGCATAGAAAGCCGGACTCACTTCATCGTCGGCATG
>DAOKZN010000386.1:0-2376 GCA_035325625.1 Mesorhizobium sp.
CGTCGTAGTCGGCGACCGACCATTTGTAGACGGCAATGCCGGTCTCGGCCTTGAATTTCTGGGCCGCCTCGTCGTTGCCGGCATAGTTGACGGCGACTCGATAGCCGGCGTTCTTCAGGCCCACCGCTATGGCGGCGCCGATGCCGCGGGTGCCGCCGGTGACGAGTGCTACTCTGCTCATGGTGGTCCTCCTCCCAGAATTGTCCCGGTAGTAAAGGAGACAATAGCGCAGGAGGGCAATAGGAAAATGGAAGGGGGCAAGAAAATAGCGGGAAGGTGAAAGAAGCAGGCGTCAGGACGAATAGAAACATGCAGGTCCGCACGCATGGTCCGGACCTGAATATCCGAAAATTCTATCCGTCAGCCTATGGCTGTATTTCCCGCCGCCTCGTTTCCTTGTTCTTCACATTCCTTCCACGCACATGGCCACGCCCATGCCGCCGCCGATGCACAGCGTGGCAAGGCCCTTCCTGGCGCCGCGGCGCTTCATCTCGTGAACCAGCGTGTTGAAGATGCGGGCGCCGGAAGCACCGATCGGGTGGCCGATGGCGATGGCGCCGCCATTGACGTTGACGATGTCCGGGTTCCAGCCGAGGCCCTTGTTGACGGCGCAGGCCTGGGCGGCGAAGGCCTCGTTGGCCTCGACCAGATCGAGGTCTTTCACCGACCATCCGGCCTTTTCCAGCGCCTTCTTCGAGGCGGGGATCGGGCCGGTGCCCATGACGGCGGGATCGACGCCGGCGGTCGCCCAGGAGACGATGCGGGCAAGCGGGGCGATGCCGCGCCGCGCCGCCTCGGCTTCGCTCATCAACAGCACGCCGGCGGCGCCGTCATTGATGCCCGAGGCGTTGGCGGCCGTCACCGTGCCTTCCTTGTCGAAGGCGGGCTTGAGCTTCTGCATGGCGTCCAGCGTGGCGCCGTGGCGGATATATTCGTCCTGATCGACTATCGTGTCGCCCTTGCGGCCCTTGACCGTGACGGCCACGATCTCGTCCTTGAACGTGCCGGCCTTCTGCGCGGCCTCGGCCTTGTTCTGCGAGGCGAGCGCGAACAGGTCCTGCTCCTCGCGGGTGATCTGGAACTGGCGCGCCACGTTCTCGGCGGTGACGCCCATATGGTAGCCGTTGAAGGCGTCCCACAGCCCGTCCTTGATCATGGTGTCGATCATCTTGTAGTCGCCCATCTTCACGCCGGCGCGCAGGTGCTCGGCATGCGGCGAAAGCGACATGGATTCCTGGCCGCCGGCGACGATCACCCTGGCATCGCCGGTGGCGATCTGCTGCATGCCGAGGGCGACGGCGCGCAGGCCCGAGCCGCAGACCTGGTTGAGGCCCCAGGCCGTGGTCTCCTTGGGCAGGCCGGCCAGTATGGAAGCCTGCCGGGCCGGGTTCTGGCCCTGCGCGGCGGTCAGCACCTGGCCGAGGATGACCTCGTCCACCTCGTCCGCCTCGACGCCGGCGCGCGCCAGCAGTTCCTTGATGACGACGGCGCCCAGCTCGTGGGCGGGCACGGCGGCGAAGGAGCCGTTGAAGGAGCCCACGGGCGTGCGCGCCGCGCTGGCGACGACGATGGAACTGGAAGCGGACATGGGCGGTCTCCGGAGGACGTTTTCGGTAGAGGATGGACTTTTCTTGCCCTTTCCGGCGCGCGAGTCAAACCGGAAATGGGCGGCCGGGGCGCGGCAAATCCGGCATGCTGCACCGCAGTGGCGGGGCGGGTGGAAGTGCTGCAGCCCATGCTGCGCAGCATTTTGCGCAGCAGAAGGGGCGCTGTAGTTTTCTGCACCGCACAAAGCGCTTGGAATCGCGACGGTTTTGCGCATATCCTCGCCCCACGCGCAATCGTTACCGGCGGCTTACTGGCCGGCCGGTGTCCTCGGGAGGGATGCGGATGGCAGCGAAAGACGAGCCGGTGGTGATCAAGAAATACGCCAACCGCCGCCTCTACAATACGGGCACGAGCACCTACGTCACGCTCGAGGACCTGGCCGAGATGGTGAAGAAGGGCGAGGACTTCACCGTCCAGGACGCCAAGACCGGCGAGGACATCACCCATCCGGTGCTGACCCAGATCATCTTCGAGCTGGAGAACAAGGAGGGGCAGAACATGCTGCCGATCCCGTTCCTGCGCCAGCTCATCGCCTTCTACGGCGACCAGATGCAGATGATCGTGCCGTCCTTCCTCGAACAGTCGATGATCGCCTTCTCCAAGGAGCAGGAGCGCCTGCGCGAGCAGATGAAGTCGACCTTCGGCAAGACGCCGATGGACATGATGAAGCTGTCGGCGCCGATGAAGGCGATCGAGGAGCAGACGCGCCGCAACATCGAGATGTTCCAGAACGCCATGCGCATGTTCACGCCCTTCCCGCCGGCCGGC
>DAOKZN010000387.1:0-2374 GCA_035325625.1 Mesorhizobium sp.
CGATGAAGCGGTGGCCGGCGACGGTGACTTCCTTGAACACCTTGTTGCCGACCTGATTGATCAGGTTGCCCTCCAGGTCGATCCTGTAGGGGTCCTCCTGCGCGGTGCGGGTGAGATAGCCCAGATTGGTGCGGATGTTGGACGACATCTGCGTCCACAGCCGCGTATCCAGCACTTCGAGCCGGCCGTGCCGGACCTCGTCCTCGCCGATGGCCTCCACCACCATGGACACGGAGGCGTCGCCGAAGATGAAATGCGTCTGCCGGTCGCGGAAATTGAGATGGCCGGTGATGATCTCTGGCGTGGTGACCAGAACGCGCTTCTGCGCGCCGGAGCGCACGAGATTGACCGCCACATGCAGCGCGGCTGCAGCCGACGAGCAGCCCAGCCCCATGTCGAAGCCGGCGCCCTTCGTGCCCAGCGCCTGCTGCATCTCGATGGCGATGGCCGGATAGGGCCGCTGGAGATGCGAGGACGAGCAGATCACCAGGTCGATGTCGGCCGGCTGGCGGCCGGCCTGCGCCAGCGCCTTGCGCGCCGAGGCGACGCCGAACTCGGCCTGGATGGACAGCGCATCGTCCGGCCGCGGCGGGATGCGCGGCGCCATGCGCGCGGGATCCAGTATGCCCTCGCGCTCGAAGACATGGCGCCGCCGGATGCCGGAAGCATGCACGATGAAGGCGCTGTCCGACTTCTGCAGCAGTTCCTGGCCGCTCGCCAGCCGCCTCTCGTTCTCCAGCTCGACCCAGGCGTTGAAGCTCTCGACCAGTTCCTCGTTGGAGATCGAAGCCTCGGGGATCTCGACGCCGATGCCGCTGATGATGACGCGATGCATGTCCAGTTCGTCCGTACGCCAAACGCGGCGGCTTCCTGTCACCGGCGGCGACTCGGGCGCCGCCAGCCTGCCCGTGGCGTGGTTTACGTCACCTTGAGAAGCCGCGCCAGAAAAACCGGCGCGGGCATCACCCTCGCTTCGCGACCATGAACAGGCGCGGAAAGCGCAGCAGCACCTTGCCGTCGGCCGCCTGCGGATAGGCCCGGGCGATCTTCTGCGCATAGCGGTCGAGGAAAAGCCGCCGCTCGTCCTCTTCCAGCGGGTCGATGAAGGGCTTCAGGCCGGTGCCCTTCACCCACTCCACGATCGCCGCCGCATCGGCGAGCGGGTGGTTGTAGATCGTGTGCCAGATGTCGAGCCGCGCCGACAGCGGCGACAGCAGGTCGTAATAGGACACGACCGGCGGCAGCGGCGCCCGCGCTGCGCCGGCGATCTTGTCGGCGAACGGCATTTCCGCCGCCGTCTCGCGCATGGCCATGTGCGAAGGCTCGCCGATATTGTCGGGCATCTGCACGGCAAGGCATTCGCCGGGGGCGAGCAGCCCGACGAGCCGCACCAGCACGTCTTGATGGTTGGGCAGCCACTGGAACACGGCATTGGCGAAGATGACGTTCACCGGCGCCTCGGGCGTCCAGCTTTCGGCGTCCGCGATGCTGAAATCGGCGGAGGGAAGGCGCCTGCGTGCCTCCGCGATCATGGCGGGCGAGGTGTCGAAACCGGAGATTTTCGCGCCGGGCCAGCGCGCGGCCAGCAATTCGGTCGAGTTGCCCGGCCCGCAGCCTATGTCCACCACATGAGCGGGGCTTTCGACATGCACCTGTGCCAGCAGGTCCCGCGCCGGCCGGGTGCGCTCGTCCTCGAACTTCAGATATTGGGAAGCGGACCAGTCGCGCGTGGCGACAGAGGCTGGCGATTGCATCAACGGTAGACCTCGCGGCGGTTGCCGATCTGGACCACCCAGATCGTTATTTCTCCATCGTCGATCCGCGCCAGAAGCCGGAACGGCCCGACGCGATACTTCCAGAGCCCGGCCAGCGGCCCCTGCAGCGCCGCGCCGAGTTCACGAGGGTCATCGCGTCGTCCGAGCCTGGTTTCAAGAAAATCGAGAATCCGGCGCTGGTCGTGCTTTTGAAGCTTGGAAAGATCCTTCTCCGCGTGGCTCTCGATACGAACCTTCCACACGGCGGCCCGTCAGCGCTGGTCGTTCGTCTCGGTCAGGCCCAGGCGTTCCCGCACTTCTTCAAGAGTGAAGAACTCCGTCTTCCCGTCCGTCATGCGCTCCAGCGCGAGAAGGCCGTCCTCCAGATCCTGGATCTCCTCGGCAATGGCTTCCAGCGCCACGTCCTGCTTGGTGCGGCCAAGCCGCTTGGCCACGGTTTCCAGACGTTTCTCGAGTTCCAGCGGCAGCTTCACGGTCAGCATGGCGGCCTCCAAAGTCCTGTAACCATAGGATAGGGAAGACCGCCGTGCAACGCGCCGGCTACCGCGTCAGCCGCTTGTAGGTCATGCGGTGCGGGGTCAGCGCGTCGGGGCCGAGGC
>DAOKZN010000388.1:0-2357 GCA_035325625.1 Mesorhizobium sp.
TTCATCAGGAAGCCGATGGTGCCGCGGTTCATGCCGAACACCTTCTTGCCGGTGCTCATGGTTTCGCGCAGCGCCTGCAGCAGGAAGCCGTCGCCGCCGAGGGCCACGACGATGTCCGCCTCGGCCACCGGCCGCTGGCCGTAGCGCGCCGAAAGGCTTTCCAGCGCCGCGCGGGCGTCGGGCGTGTCGGAGGAGATGAAGGCGAAACGGCTGGCTTTGCTCATGGCTCCCCTGGCCGGGTTTTCTCGCAGGCGTCACCGGCTGCCGGCGCCTTGCGCCGACCGCGCCGAGGTAGCACGGCGGGACCCGCCCTGCATAGCAGGCGCGTACCTGACCGCGGGCAGAGGCGGCCATGCGTCATTTCGCCCCGCAGGCTGCCGCAATGGTTAACCGGCGCTTTAAGCCATCGTAAAGCCGCATCCCACATGTTAGCTGGAACAGGACGGTTGGCGGGGGCCAAGCCGATCGGGGATGGAATTGATCCTGACGCGCCTGTTCTTCGTGCTCCTCCTGCTGGGAAGCTTCGCGCTGGGCTTTGCGGAACTGCTCCGCCAGTCCGACGCGCTGAGCACGAGGCCGCAATCGACTGCCGCCACATGCGGCGACGCGGCCGGCACACCATGCCCCACCCAGAAGGCTTTGTGACCATTCGACAGCAGAAGAGATTGCTGGCGATCCCGGCAGGATTCGAACCTGCGACCATCGGCTTAGAAGGCCGGTGCTCTATCCAGCTGAGCTACGGGACCGCTGATCCCGCCGCGCGAGCCCTAGTGCGTCCAGGGGATGCGGCGGTCGAAGCGGAAATTGTCCGAATACGAAATCTGCCGCCGCTTCGGCGGCGTGGGCTCCTCGACCCGATAGGGCAGCCCCTGCTTTTCGGCATAGGCCACGGCTTCCTCGCGCGTCTCGAAGGTCAGACGGATCTGGCTCTTCATGTCGGCGGAGGTGGTGTAGCCCATCAGCGGGTCGATCTTGCGCGGCTTTTCCGGCTCGAACTCCAGCACCCAGTAGCCGGTCTTGGCCGTGCCGGACTGCATGGCCGTCTTCGCGGGGCTGAAAATGCGCGCGGACATCGAAACCTCGTTCATCCAAAGCGTCGTGCTCTGGCGTTGTGCTTACTGTGCAATCCCGCCGACGGCAAGGCCGATGCGCATGCGGCGCCTTCACCCGGCGGCCAGCGCCTTGATGCCGTCGGCCACGAACTGCACGGCCAGCGCCGCCAGGATGACGCCGAGCAGCCGCGTCAGGATCGAGCGGCCGGTGTGGCCGAGCAGGCGGTCGATGCGCTCCGAAAGCACGAACACGAGATAGGTGATGGCGAGGCAGGCGAAAATGATGCCGACAAGGGCGGCGCGCGCCGCGATGCCCTGGAAGGAGCCGGAAAGCAGCACCGTGGCCGAGATCGCGCCGGGGCCCGCGATCAGCGGGATCGCCAGCGGGAAGGCGGCGATGTTGTGGATGTGGTCGCGGGTGATGGCGACGTCGGAGATCTTCTCCTTCCGGTCCTGCCGGCGCTCGAACACCATCTCGAAGGCGATGAAGAACAACAGGAAGCCGCCCGCGACCCTGAAGGCCGGCAGCGTGATGCCGAACACCGACAGGATAGAGGCCCCGGCGACCGCGAAAAGCGCCATGACCAGGAAGCCGATGACGCTGGCGCGGACCGACACCTGGCCGCGCTGCTGGCGGTTCATGCCGCGCGTCACCGCCAGGAAGATCGGCGCCAGCCCCGGCGGGTCGATCGTCACCAGTATGGTGACGAAGGCATTGAAGATGCTGTCGAAACTCGGCATGCGGCTTCCCCCTTGCCCACAGGCTAGCGCATGGCGCGGCAAGTGCGAAACGGTTTTGACGCAGAGAGGGCCAACATGGGCCCGACATGATGCGGGCTCGGCCGCGACATTCGCGCCCGCAAGGCGCATCCATTTGAAATTCCGATAAAAACCAGTTCTGGAAAACGACCCCCGCCATTGGAGAAACGGTGCGCTTTCCTATATAAGAGGTCAATGATTCCCGAATTGCGTGACTTGTTTTGACCGACCAGAAGACACCTCGCGGGCCGGACGGCCCTTCCGATATCGAGCCCGTTTCCATCGTCGAGGAGATGCAGCGCTCCTACCTCGACTATGCGATGAGCGTCATCGTCAGCCGGGCGCTGCCGGACGTGCGCGACGGCCTGAAGCCCGTCCACCGCCGCATCCTCTATGCCGCGCATGAGAGCGGCTACCACTGGAACCGCAAATATGTGAAGTCGGCGCGGCCCGTGGCCGACGTGATGGGTAAATACCATCCGCATGGCGACGCCTCGATCTACGACGCGCTGGTGCGCATGGCGCAGGACTGGTCCATGCGCGTGC
>DAOKZN010000389.1:0-2332 GCA_035325625.1 Mesorhizobium sp.
GAGGTCATCAACCCGGCCGACGAGCAGCCCTTCGCGGTGATCTCGCTGGGCTCGGCCGCCGACGTGGACAAGGCCGTGGCGGCGGCGCGGCGCGCCTTCGACGGCTGGAGCCGCACCAGCCGCGAGGAGCGATTGGCCGCACTGGAGCGCCTGCTCGCCGCCTATCAGCGGCGCATGGACGACATGGCTCGGGCGATCTCGGACGAGATGGGCGCGCCGATCAAGCTCGCCATCGAATCGCAGGCCGCCTGCGGCGCCGGCCACATCAAGTCCTTCATCCGCACGCTCAGGAGCTTCACCTTCGAGCACGCGCTGGACGAGCGCAATCCGCAGGAGCGCATCGTGCACGAGCCGATCGGCGTGTGCGGCCTCATCACGCCGTGGAACTGGCCGATGAACCAGGTGACGCTGAAGGTGGTGCCGGCCATCGCCGCCGGCTGCACCGTGGTGCTGAAGCCTTCGGAGGTGGCGCCCGTTTCCTCGATCGTCTTCGCCGAGATGATGGAGGAGGCCGGCTTCCCGGCCGGCGTCTTCAACATGGTCAACGGCGACGGCCCGACGGTGGGCGAGGCGCTGTCGCGCCATCCCGGCATCGACATGATGTCGTTCACCGGCTCGACGCGAGCCGGCATCGCCGTGTCCAAGGCGGCGGCCGACACCATCAAGCGCGTGGCGCTGGAGCTGGGCGGCAAGTCGCCCAACATCGTCTTCGCCGATTCCGACCTGCCGGACGCCATCGCCCGCGGCCTGGCGCACTGCTTCGAGAACACTGGCCAGTCCTGCAACGCGCCCACCCGCATGCTGGTGGAGCGTCCGGTCTACGACCGCGCCGTCAGCCTCGCGGCCGACTATGCCGCCACCGTCAAGGTGGGCAACCCGGCCGAGGACGGCGACCATATCGGCCCGCTGGTGTCGGAAATGCAGTTCAACAAGGTGCAGGGCCTGATCGAGGCCGGCATCAAGGAGGGCGCGCGCGTGGTCGCTGGCGGGCTCGGCCGGCCGGAAGGCTTCAACCGCGGCTATTATGTGCGGCCGACCGTGTTTGCCGACGTCAACAACGACATGACCATCGCGCGGGAGGAGATCTTCGGCCCGGTGCTGGCCATGATCCCCTTCGACACGGAAGACGACGCAGTCGCCATCGCCAACGACACGCCCTACGGCCTGTCCGGCTACGTCCAGACGCAGGACAAGGCCAAGGCCCAGCGCGTGGCGCGCCGCATCCGTGCCGGCATGGTGCAGATCAACGGCGCCGACCGGCCCTATGGCAGCCCCTTCGGCGGCTACAAGGCCTCCGGCCTCGGCCGCGAGGGCGGCAAGTGGGGGTTGGAGGACTTCTTGGAGGTCAAGGCGATCAGCGGCTGGGACGAGGCTGCCGGCTAGACCATGATGCCGAAAAGTGTGAAGCGGTTTTCGGACGACATCATGGTCTATCTGATTGATGTTGCCGCATGTCTGCGACGCCAAGTGATTCCACTTGGCTGCGGCATGTTCTAAGGCACCCTGCCCATGAAGCTTCGAGGCGGCGCGTCCTGTTCAAGGCGCGCCGCCTTTTTTCATGCCTTCACCACGCCAATTCGCCCTTGCCGAGCGCGCGGATGGCCTCGACGATACGGGTGAAGGAGGCGCGGGCGCGGCCGACCGAGTGGCGCGCGCGCAGAAAGGCATGCACCAGCCCCTTCTCCTCGTGCCAGCAGGCGTGGCCGCCTGCCGCCAGCATGCGCTCGCAATAGGCCTGCCCGTCCGAGGAAAGCGGGTCGCATTCGGCCGTCACGATCACGGTGGGCGGCAGGTTGGCGAAGTCGGCGTCGGCCAGCGGCGCCATGGTGATGAGGCCGGTGGCATCTTGCCCGCCCGTGCGCATGGCGTCGTAAAATTCCATGTCGCGCGTGGTCAGCATCGGCGCCTCGGCATGGGTGACGCAGGAGCCCCGGCTGCGGTCGCCGCCCAGCGCGGGATAGATCAGCACCTGCCCGGCCGGTTTCACCGCATGGCCGCGTGTGGCATGGCTCACCGCCGCGGCAAGGTTGCCGCCGGCGGAATCGCCGGCCAGCAATATCCGTCGCGAAAAGATCTCCGCCGCCCATTCGAAGGCGCTCATGGCGTCGTCGAAATCGGCCGGATGCCGGTGCTCCGGCGCCAGCCGGTAGTCCACCGAGACGACCTCGTAGCCGGTGCGTCCGCAGATTTCGGCGCACACGTCGTCATGGCTTTCCAGGCCGCCCAGAACGAAGCCGCCGCCGTGGAAATAGAGCACGACGGCGGCCAGGTCGGGCGCGGCATTGCGGTAGATGCGGATCGGGATGTCGCGGCCGGGCGCCGCGATCGCCGT
>DAOKZN010000390.1:0-2328 GCA_035325625.1 Mesorhizobium sp.
GATATGGAACTGGTGGATCGGATCGACCTTGTCAGCTGCCACTTTTCAATCCCCTTGAGGCCGCAGGCCCCTCAACATCATGCGGGCCGCCGGCCCTCTCGATCAGTCCGTTGCAGCGCCGCGGCGCCCCAATTCACTTTTCCGGGCCCGTGCGCGGCTTGCGCCCGAACTCGGCAATCAGCCCCGCCGACCGCAGGACGTTCAGAACGCCGGCGCCGAAACCGAGCAGCAGGAACACGATCAGCCCCCAGGGCGACGTTCCCGCCAGGCGGTCGACCATCCAGCCCAGCCCGGCGCCGACCGCGACGCCGGCGATGAACTCGCTGGACAGCTTGAACGCCTGGCCATACCCCACGGCAGGCTGGGCATTCGCTGTCTTTTCCCCCTCGAGCCGGTCCGGCAACCTGGACGCCAGCGATGCCTCAAGCTCTCGCCGGCGGCGCTCAAGATCCTCGTCGCGGGCGGCCGTGCCGTCCTGGCCGGCGGGGCCGGTTCTTCCGGTTCCGTCTGGCCTTTCGCGTCTGGCCATCGCAACCTCCCTGCCCGGCCCGAACGCCGTCGTTCGCCCGCTCGAAGTCGCGGGCAACATAGATAGAGCCCCCCTTCGCGTCAAGCCGAGGGCCGGGCTTTATCCGAAAGTATTTTACCGTTTTAAATCAATATGTTAATCTAGTGCGACATCGTGCCCGCCATGCTCGGCGCCTTCACGAAGCGGAATCCCCGCCAGGGCGGGGAAATCCGGCGCGCCTTCAGGCGGTGTCGAACGGGCCGCCTTCAGCTCCAGCCGCCGCCATAGGTGCGGTAGAAGATGTGCAGGCCGATGCGCGTCATCTTCTTCATGTAGCGCGCCCAGCCGGGGCTGACATAGGCGGCGTAATAGTGGGTGGAGGAGCCGACCTCGGGCAGGAAGATCTTGCCGGCGGTGACGGCCATGGCGATGTCCTGCGCGGTCTTGTAGTAGCGGGGCTCGGTCACCCGGTGCTTGCGGCCGTCGCAGGCGAAGGAGAACTGGCAGGCGTTGAGCCAGTGGCGGTTCTGGTAGACGACGCCGCAGATCGAACCGGGATAGGCCGGATTGCGGACGCGGTTGAGCACGACCTGGGCGACCGCCGCCTGGCCGCGCAGCGATTCGGAGCGCGCCTCGAAATAGATGGCCTCGGCCAGGCAGGTCTGCTCCTTCTTCGAGAAGACGCTTTCCGGCAGCGGGTTCTGCAGCCACGAATGGTCGCCCTTGGCCATGGGCGGGATGAAGCGGCCGCTGTCGGGCTCGCCGTCCTTCAGAAGCGCCTCGAAGGGCGAGGTCTTGGCATAGTCCGGCGCGGCCGGCGCGTAGGCGGTGGCCAGCACGTCGGCCTTGTCGCTGGTGACCAGCGAGGCCAGCATGGCCGGCACGCCTGCACGGGTTTTCTCGGAGCCGCGCAGATGGAAGGACGAGGCGATCTGCACCTCCTTGCCCTTGATGTCCGGCTTGGCGAAGGCGAGCTTCAGGCCGCTGTCCATGGACGGGCGCAGCAGCGAGGACGTGCGCTCGAAGATCGAGCCGGCGGAGAAGGCCTTCGGCGGCGCCACCGGGGCGACGTGGACGATGCGGTCCTTCTTCTCGGCGCGGGTGACACGGTCCTCGTCGGGCGTTTCGCCGGCCATGCCGCTCTTGCCCATGAAGGCGACGGCGCCGACGCCCGGCAGTTCCACCCCCGCCCCCGAGATCGAGCCGGTGACGGCGTCGCCGTCGGCAAAGGGCATCTCGGCCGCGTGGACCGAGCCGGCCACCGATTTCTCGACATAGGCGTTCCAGCGCGCGCTCGGCGCTTCGAGGCCGGAGACGAGGCTGGTCATGTCCTGATAGGCGGCGACGGTGGGAAAGCCGACCCAGATACCGAGGCCGAGGAGCAGGGGCGCGAGCAGCGAGCGCTTTTCTTGGGCGACGGCGGCCAGCGGCCGCTTCGGACGACGTCGATGCACGGAAACTCTCCAGGACGCTACTGACCCCACTTGAGGGATCACAATGGCGCGTTAACCTTGATGGAGGGTTAATTCCGGCGGGCTTTGCCGACCGAATTTGCCAACGGAATCTTAACCATGGCGGCAGCCGCGGCCGAATGCGGGCACACGCGCCTGCTCAGCTTTTCTTGCGGGCGCGGCCGGCGAAGGGGTTTTCGGAGGTGCGCAGGGCGACGCGGATCGGCACGCCCGGCATGTCGAAGGCGTCGCGCAGGCTGTTGACCAGATAGCGCACATAGGAATTGGGCATGGCGTCGGGCCGCGAGCAGGACACGACGAAGCCCGGCGGCCGCGTCTTGGCCTGGGTGACGTAGCGCACCTTGAGGC
>DAOKZN010000391.1:0-2271 GCA_035325625.1 Mesorhizobium sp.
AAGACATGGCCGAGATGGCTGCCGCAGGTGGCGCAGTGCACCTCGGTGCGCAGCATGCCGTAGCTGCGGTCCTCGTGCGTCTCCACCGAGCCCGGCACGGGATCGTTGAAGCTCGGCCAGCCGGTGCCGCTCTCGAACTTCAGCGTGGATTCGAACAGCCTGCTGCCGCAGCCCACGCAGGCGAAGGCGCCCGCCCGGTGCTCGTGCAGCAGCGCGCAGCTTCCCGGCCGCTCGGTGCCGTGGCCGCGCATGACGGCATATTGCTCGGGCGTCAGCAGCGCGCGCCATTCGGCGTCGGTGCGGGTGACGGGAAAGACATGCGTGTCCATGCTTCTTCTCCTTGCAGCCGGTCCGCCCGAATATAGGCGTTCGCCGCCGCGTCCTCCAGTGGTGGGGCTTCCGGTGCGCGCCGCTTCAATGCCTGCGCGAAAGCTCCTTCGTCGCCTGCTCCAGCCCCGCCAGCGTCAGCGGGAACATGCGGCCGGAAAAGATGTCGCGGATCATGCCGATCGAATGGGTGTAGCTCCAGTGCTTTTCGCGCGTGGGGTTGAGCCATACCGCGTTCGGCCACTGGTCGAGCACGCGCTGCAGCCACACCGCCCCGGCCTCCGCGTTCCAGTGCTCCACCGAGCCGCCGGCATAGGCGATCTCGTAGGGGCTCATGGCGGCGTCGCCGACGAAGACCACCTTGTAGTCCGGGCCGTATTTGTGCAGCACGTCGAAGGTGGGCACCGTTTCGGACTGGCGGCGTCGGTTGTCCTTCCACACGCCTTCATAGAGGCAATTGTGGAAGTAGAAATATTCCATGTGGCGGAACTCCGCCCGCGCCGCCGAGAACAGCTCCTCCACGGCGCGGATGTGGTCGTCCATCGAGCCGCCCACGTCGAAGAACATCAGGAGCTTCACCGCGTTGCGCCGCTCGGGCCGGGTCCTGACGTCGAGATAGCCGTGCTCGGCGGTGGCGTGGATGGTGCCCGGCAGGTCGAGCTCCTCCTGCGAGCCCTGGCGCACCCAGCGGCGCAGCCTCTTCAGGGCGACCTTGATGTTGCGCGTGCCCAGCTCGACGGAATCGTCGAAATTGCGGAACTCGCGCTTGTCCCACACCTTCACCGCGCGCCGGTGGCGGCTTTCGTGCTGGCCGATGCGCACGCCTTCGGGGTTGTAGCCATAGGCGCCGAAGGGCGAGGTTCCGGCCGTGCCGATCCATTTCGAGCCGCCCTGGTGGCGCCCCTTCTGCTCCTCCAGCCGCTTTTTCAGCGTCTCCATCAGCTTCTCGAAGCCGCCGAGCGCCTCCACCAGCTTCTTCTCCTCCTCGGTCAGGTGCTTTTCGGCCAGCCGCCGCAGCCACTCCTCCGGCAGGCTGGCCGCGTCGATGCCGGCCGCGCCGGCAATCGCCTCCAGGCCCTTGAAATAGTGGGAGAAGACCTGGTCGAAGCGGTCGATGTGGCGCTCGTCCTTCACCAGCGCGGCGCGCGCCAGGTAGTAGAAGCCCTCGACGTCGTAGTCGGCCAGCCCCGCCTCCATGCCTTCCAGCAGGGACAGGTATTCCCGCAGCGAGACCGGCACTTTCGCCGCTTTCAGTTCGAGGAAGAAGGGGAGGAACATGGCCGCCACTTTGCGCTGCGCCGCCGGCCAAGGCAAGGCCGGTGCCGGGACAAGCCTTGCCTTGGCCGGCATGAACGGAAACTTAGGATTCAGTCTTTCTTGGTAATTTGTCGTTAGGGATTTTCGGAATGTGCCCGGAAGTCGAGTCTCCGGGGCCGGCCGATCGTGTTTTGTGTACGGGTTGCCATGCGTCTTTCCAGCGTGTCGTTTCTCCTTGTCGCCTCCCTTGCCCTTGGCGGCTGCACCTCCAGCCGCATGGACGAGGTGCTTTCGCCCGGGCCCTCGCCCGAGACCACCAGCTCCATCGGCCGGCCCACCGCGCCGGTGCCGCGGGCCGTCATCGGCGCGAGCGGGGCTGCCAAGGCTCCGGTCGAGCTGGCGGCGCTGGTTCCCCGGCCAGCCGTGCCCGAGGCGCTGGAGGCCGCCGTGCCGGAGCCCGACACCCTCCTGCCTGCCCCTTTGCCCTCCCCTATGCCCGCAGCACGGCCGGCGGCCCTGACCGTGCCGGACAAGCCCGCCGCCGCGGCCGGCCCCTACGCGCGCGGCCAGATCTACAGCCGCCGCTTCCGCGACGCCAAGCCGATCAATTTCGGCCCCCGCTCGCCGCGTGCCCTGCCGGTGCACGGCGTCGACGTGTCGCGCTGGCAGGGCGAGATCGACTGGCCG
>DAOKZN010000392.1:0-2245 GCA_035325625.1 Mesorhizobium sp.
TGTCGGCCGGCAGCAGCGACAGCATCAGCGCCGGCTCCAGCCGCGACTGGTGGACGATGGCGTAGATGACCGGCGGCGTGGCATCGCGTGCGATCCGCATGCGGCCGTCCGCGATGCGGTAGGCCAGCTTGAAGGGCACGTAGAGCAGGGCCTGGGCGGCATCGAGGCCGAACCGGTATCGGTCCACGGTGGCGACCAGCACCCAGGCGATGGCGAGGCCCGCGAGCAGCGATAGCGTCAGGGTCATGCCGCTTCACTCCCAACTGTCGTCGCGTCACGGCGCGCACGGCCGCTCCGGCGGAAAAACTAGACGAAGCGCCGGAGAGGTCAATGCGGTGTTCCGGCGATTGCGCCTTTCCACGGCCTTCGGACCGCCGGAAGCGTCAGGCTGCCGGCCGGCGGCGGCGTTCGCTGGCCACGATCACCAGCCCGGCTGCGATGATGATGGCGGCACCGGCGAACACCTGGTTGCGCGGCACGTCGCCCCAGATCGCGAAGCCCAGTGCGAAGGCCCAGACCAGCGACGTATACTCGAAGGGGGCGAGGATGGAGACGGGCGCCCGCTTCATGCCTTCGAACAGAAGATACTGCCCGATGCCGCCGAGTATGCCCACCGCCACCAGCAGCGCGAGTTCGCCCATGCTCGGCGTGCGCCACAGGAAGAACAGCGGCGGGCCGGCAATGACGAGGAAGAAGGCGTTGTTGAGCACGAGCTGGATCATCGTGCGCTCCTGCAGCGCGATCTTGCGCATGAGCACGATGGACAGCCCCCACAGCACGGCGGCCGCCAGCACCAGCAGGACCGGGGTCGAAAAGCCCAGCCGTCCGGGATCGCATGCCACGAACACGCCGGCAAAGCCCAGCAGCACGGCGGCCCATCGCAGGGGCGGAACCTTCTCGCCGAGCAGCAGGATCGACAGCACGGTGACGATGATCGGCGCGGCGAAGTAGATGGTCGTCAGCTCGGCCAGTTGCAGCGAGGCGGCCGCCGTGTAGTAGCACAGCCAGGCAGCGAGAATGAGGAAGCTGCGCAGGAGCATGGGCACCAGAATGGGCGAGCGGGCGGAATCTGCGAGAAGCCGCCGCCCGCCGATCAGGGCGCAGCCGGCCAGGATGGAGGCGCTGCGGAAGAACAGCACCTGCCACACGCTGATGCCTGCAACCAGAAGCTTTATCGAGGCGTCCTGAACGGAGAACAGGAAGTAGGCTGAGCTGGTCAGCAATATGCCGGCCATCACCTTTTCGCGCGTATCGAGCACGGCAATGTCGGCCATGGGAAATCTTTGCGCCTCCCGCGCAAGCCGGGGCGGCGCACCCGCCAGACTGCCGCGCGAAAGCTACACCAGCCTGCTGGCCCGCGGCGTTGCACCAGCGGCGGGCTTGCATTGGCGCAGCCGCGTCGATGCGGGAAAGCCGCCCGCCGCGCAGGCGGCCGGAGCGGATGCCGGAACGGGGGAGGGCAGGAACCGCGGGCTATTCCTGCGGCTGGGTGCCGGTCTCGTCGTCGCCCATGTCGTCGGCATAGGGAGAAGCGCTGGGGATGCACTGCACGTTCCAGCCGGCGGGAGCGGGCTGCTTCTGGTATTCGGCGATGGCCGAGGCGCATTGCTCGCGCGTGTCGAAGGTGCTCGGCAGCACGACCATGCCGCCCTGTGGCCCGGCGACGACGAGATACCACACCAGCGCGATGGTGGATGACATGGGCAAAGTCCTCTCGGTTGATTTGGGAAGCGGTGCCGCGAATCTAGCAAGTCCTGCCCGCAGTTGAAAGCGAGCAGTTGAAGCGGACGCTCGAAAGCCGGAGCTTGGGGCGGCGGCGGCCGGTCCGCCGCCTGGAAACCCTCAGGCCGGCAGCTGGTACGACACCCAGCGCTTCTGGCGGGCCTGGAAGATCAGGCCGGTCTCGGTCAGTTCGGGGCTGGCCAGCGGCAGCACCCACGCCGCCACCTCGGACGGGTGCGGCAGCGTCTGCGGGTCCTCGCCCGGCATTGCCTGGGCGCGCATCGCCGTGCGGGTGGCGCCGGGGTCGAAGGCGTTGACGCGCAGCTTCATGTTGCGCGTCTCGTCGGCCCAGGAGCGGGCAAGCGCCTCGACCGCAGCCTTGGAGGCGGCATAGGGCGCCCAGAAGGCGCGTCCGGAATGGGCCGCGCCCGACGACATCACGATCGCGCGGCCGGCGTCGGAAAGCCGCAGCAGCGGATCGACCGAGCGGATCAGCCGCCATGTCGAGGTGACGTTGATCGTC
>DAOKZN010000393.1:0-2228 GCA_035325625.1 Mesorhizobium sp.
GGATGATGACCATGAAGACGTTGGCCGACATGATGGTGGCGGTGATGGCGCCCAGATGCAGGAAGGCGGCGCGGCCGGTGAACAGGTGCGTCAGCCCCCAGGCCATGAACACCAGGATCACGTAGAGCAGGATCATCAGCCCGGTGTCGGCCTTGCCGATCAGCCAGCGGCACAGGAGATCGTAGACGATCCAGCCGGCGGCGAGGCAGGCGAGCGAGATGAGGATGGCGACCGGCACCGAAACGTCGAGCACGTCGGGGTCGATCAGGAACAGGTTCGCCCCGGCATAGTAGACGATGGCCAGCATGGCGAAGCCCGACATCCAGGTGGCGTAGCTCTCCCACTTGAACCAGGTCAGGTGCTCCGGCATCTCGGCCGGCGCCACCAGATATTTCTGGATGTGGTAGAAGCCGCCGCCATGCACCTGCCATTCCTCGCCGAAGGCGCCTTCGGGCAGGCCCGACCGCTGGCGCAGGCCGAGGTCGAGCGCGACGAAATAGAAGGACGAGCCGATCCACGCTATGCCGGTGATGACGTGCAGCCAGCGCACGGCGAACGCCAGCCAGTCCCAGAAGATGGCAAAGTCGAGCATGTGTCCTCCCCTTCCTTCGGAGGGGAGACTTTAAGCCGCGCCCGGCAAACGGAAAGAGGCCGCCAGCGCGAGGACTTTCAAAAAAAATTGGAAAATACTAGGCTCACCTCCACGCAGCTCCTAGAAAGCCACGGGCCGGAATGTCCTATCTCGACAATATCGCCGTCTTCGTCCGCGTCGTGGAACTGGGCAACCTGTCGGCGGCGGGGCGCGACATGCGCATCTCGCCGGCGGTGGCCTCCAACCGCATCAAGGAACTGGAGAAGCATCTGGGGGTCAGGCTGTTCAACCGCACCACCCGCCAATTGATGCCGACCGAGCATGGCACGGTCTTCTACACCGGCGCCAAGCAGGTGCTGCAGGCCATAACCGAGGCCGAGGCCGCCGTATCCGCCCTTTCGGGCCAGCCGCGCGGCACCATCCGCGTCACCGCGCCGCTCGGCCTCGGGCGCCGGTTCATCGCCTCCGGCATCCCCGAGTTCCACGACACATATCCCGATATCGAGGTGCGGCTGCGGCTCTCCGACCACAATGTCGACATCCTGAAGGAAGGCATCGACGTCGCCTTCCGGCTCGGCCAGATCGAGGATTCCTCGCTGCGCATGCGCGGCATCATGGAATGCGCGCGCGTGCTGGTGGCCTCGCCCAGATATCTGGAGGCGCGCGGCGAGCCCGCCGACCCCGCCGAGCTCGTCGGCAGGAAGCACGATTGCCTGATGCTGCGCTATCCGGGCAGCAGGGAGTTCTTCTGGACGCTGCAGACGCCGGCCGGCGCGCAGAAGTTCGAGGTGCACGGGCCGTTCGATTCCGACGACGGCGACGTGCTGACCGGCTGGGCGCTGGCCGGGCGCGGCATCATCAACAAGCCGCGCTTCGAGGTGGAACCCTATCTCCGCGAGGGGCGGCTGAAGGTCATCCTGCCGGCAACGCCGCCGACGCCGGTGCAGTTCGCCGCCGTCTATCCGCACAAGAAGCTGCAGGACCCCAAGGTGCGCCTGCTGCTCGACTTCATGGCCGACCGCTGCCAGCGGCTGATCCGGGACATTCTGGCGGGCAAATAGACGCAAGCCCTTGAGGAACCGGATCGCAGGCTGCACATTATTGCAGCAACGGGCGGCGCGCCTGCCGCAACGCATTCCACCGAGCTGCAAGGAGTCCCTTCGATGCAATCCCATGCGACCCGCAACGATCTCAAATCCAACGTCAAGAAGGTCTCGGTCGAGATCCTGAACGCGAGGCTCGCCGAGGCGATCGACCTGGCGCTGCTGACCAAGCAGGCGCACTGGAACATCAAGGGGCCGCATTTCATCGCCGTCCACGAGATGCTCGACGGCTTCCGCACCGAGATCGACGGCCATGTGGACACCATCGCCGAGCGGGCGGTGCAGCTCGGCGGCACGGCCATCGGCACCACGCAGGCGGTCGCCCAGGCGACGCCGCTGAAGCCCTACCCGACCGACATCTACAAGACCAAGGACCACCTCGCCGCGCTGATCGAGCGCTATGCCCTGGCGGCCAACAATGCGCGTACGGCCATCGACGAGACCGGCGAGGCGGGCGACGCCGACGCCGCCGACATCCTGACCGCCTATTCGCGCTCGCTCGACAAGGCGCTGTGGTTCCTGGAAGCCCACAC
>DAOKZN010000394.1:0-2192 GCA_035325625.1 Mesorhizobium sp.
ATCGAGGACAATGGCGACTATCTCGAGCACCTGCTGATCGGCGGCAAGCTGGACGTGGCCGTCATGGTCACCTCCAACCTGCGCGACCGCACCGCCCTGCAATCCGAAATCCTGGAAGTGTCGGCCTACCGGCTGTGGATGCCGCTCGGCCATCCGCTCGCCGGCGCCGACATCATCGGCGTGGACGACATCGCCGGCGAGCCGCTCATCATGCTCACCATCGACGAGATCGAGGAGAACATGGGCCGGCTGCTCGCGGCCTTCGGGGCGCGGCCGCATATCGCCTTCCGCACGCGCTCGGTGGAGGCGGTGCGCAGCCTGGTGGCCACCGGGGCGGGGGTGGCGCTGCTGCCCGACCTCGTCTACCGGCCATGGTCGCTGGAAGGCGACCGCATCGAATCGCGCGACGTGTCGGGCTCGCTGCCGGTGGTGCAGGTCGGCATGGTCTGGCGGCGGGGCTCCGGCCTGCCGCAGGCCGCGCGCGATTTCATCGGCATCGCCCAGTCGCAGCGCACCATCCGCCAGCGGCAATGAACTGTCTATCGGAAAAACCGATATCGACGTTCTGACAAATGGATTTGCGAAACCTATGGTTTCGGGACACCTTCAGCCAGGGAACGGAGCCGCAAAGGGGCGCGGCACCCCCTGTCAATGGGAGGAAACGATGCATTCATTGCTGAAATCCTGCACGGCGCTCACCGCCGCACTGGCCTTCGTCGCGCAGGCGGCGGCGCAGGAGCCGTTGAAGGAACTGGGCCAGGGCGAGGGCGCGCTCTCGATCGTGGCCTGGCCCGGCTATATCGAGCGCGGCGAGAGCGACAAGAACTACGACTGGGTCACCGACTTCGAGAAGCAGACGGGCTGCAAGGTGACGGTCAAGACGGCCGCCACCTCCGACGAGATGGTGGCGCTGATGAACGAGGGCGGCTTCGACCTCGTCACCGCCTCGGGCGATTCCTCGCTGCGCATGGTGGCCGGCAAGCGGGTGCAGCCGATCAATACCGACCTGATCCCGAGCTGGAACACGGTGGACAAGCGGCTGCAGGACGCGCCCTGGTTCACCGTCGACGGCGTCCACTACGGCGTGCCCTACCAGTGGGGTCCGAACGTCCTGATGTACAACACCAACGTGTTCAAGGAAGCGCCCAAGAGCTGGAACGTGGTGTTCGAGCCGATGGATTTCCCCGACGGCAAGCCCAACAAGGGCCGCATCCAGGCCTATGACGGGCCGATCCACATCGCCGACGCGGCGAACTACCTGATGGCGCACAAGCCGGAACTGGGCATCAAGGACCCCTACGAGCTCAACGAGGACCAGTACAAGGCCGCGCTCGACCTGCTGCGCGTGCAGCGCACGCTGGTCGGCCGCTACTGGCACGACGCCATGATCCAGGTGGACGACTTCAAGAACGAAGGCGTCGTGGCCTCCGGCTCGTGGCCGTTCCAGGTCAATCTGCTGGCTTCCGAGAAGCAGCCCGTGGCCTCCACCATCCCCGAGGAAGGGGCGACCGGCTGGGCCGACACCACCATGCTGCATGTCGACAGCCAGCACCCCAACTGCGCCTATATGTGGCTGGAGCATTCGCTATCGCCCAAGCTGCAGGGCGACCTCGCCGCCTGGTTCGGCTCCAACCCGGCCGTGCCGGCCGCCTGCAAGGGCAACGCGTTGCTGACCGACGAAGGCTGCAAGACCAACGGCTTCGAGGACTTCGACAAGATCAAGTTCTGGAAGACGCCGGTGACCAAATGCGCCACGCAGGGCGACCAGTGCGTGCCCTACTACCGCTGGGTCTCGGACTATATCGGCGTGATCGGCGGGCGCTGAGGCTTTTTGCCCTCCCGCTTGCGGCCGGGCCATCGCCTATGGCGCGACAGATCCCGGCTCCGGTCCGCGGCGCGGACCGGAGCGGGGGTCGAGCCTCTTATGCGACGGCCCTGCCCGATAAAGGAAGCTAGACCCGCATGACCCCAGCCGTCTCCTTCCAGAGGGTTTCCCGCCATTTCGGCGCGGTCAAGGCCGTGGACGCGGTCGATCTCGACATCGCGCCGGGCGAGTTCTTCGCCATGCTGGGGCCGTCCGGCTCCGGCAAGACGACATGCCTGCGCCTGATTGCCGGCTTCGAGCAGCCGACCGCCGGCTCGGTGTCGATCTTCGGCGAGCGGGCCGAGGGCGTGCCGCCCTACCGGCGCAA
>DAOKZN010000395.1:0-2176 GCA_035325625.1 Mesorhizobium sp.
GGGCCATGTGCATGGAAACCTTCGTCAGGATGTCGAGGCTCGCCGGGGAAGCAGGATGCTTTCCCCGGAGCGGTTGCCCTGACCCTGGATCCCGCACCTGAACCCCCGCTCCGGGAGCATTTTTACAGACTGCGGTTCATTTTGAGACGGCGCCCCGCGCGCCGCGTCGATGGAGCGTATTCGAGATGTCCTTCCCATCCCGCCTGTTCTGCAATTCCTGCCACCGCGCGCTTCCCCGCGCCGCGCCGCGCTGCCCGTGGTGCAAGACCCCGATCGTCGTCCCGCCTTCGCTGGATTGGCCCGCAAGGCCCTCGCCGCGCCGCCGCTCCGGCAACGGGGGAGGGTGGTGATGAGCGGCCTTGAGACGCGCACCGCTGCGCGCACCGATGGCGATGAGGTGGGGCTGCAGCAATATGGCGCCTTGCCGTGGCGCCTCGGCCGCTGCGGCATCGAGGTGCTGCTCATCACCTCGCGGCGGCGCGGCCGCTGGATCGTGCCCAAGGGCTGGCTGGTGAAGGGCCGCTCGCCGGCGCAGTCGGCGGCGCGCGAGGCGTTCGAGGAGGCGGGCGTCATCGGCCGCGCCTATCCGGCGCCGGTCGGCGACTATGTCTACATGAAGTTCGACGCGGACGGGTTCGCCGAGCCGTGTCGCGTCACCCTGTTCAGCCTGCATGTGCAGGGCACGCTCATCAACTGGCGCGAGAAGGAGCAGCGCCAGCGGCGCTGGTATCCCGCAGCCGCAGCGCCGGAAATCATTGCCGAGCCGGACCTCGCGCGGCTGGTCCACACCTGGCAGTCGCGGCTGGCGGCGTCCGCCGGCGATGGCGGATAGGCGCGGCGGCAGATAGGCAACACGGCGGGCGCCGAAGCCGGCGCCCGCCGCTCTTTCTTGTCCGGGTCAGGCTTGTCCGGGTCAGGCGCCCGAGGTTTCCATGACCTTGCCAGCCTGCGGCGCGGCACCCTGCCGGCTGCCGAAGTCGAGGCGTTCGTCGCGCTCGCCCTCGCGCACCCAGGTCGGCAGGCCGATGCGGTCCAGCACGGCCAGGAACGGGCGCGGCGGCAGTTCCTCCACATTGGCCATCTTCTTCACGTCCCACTCGCCGGTGGCGACCAGCATGGCCGCCGCCACCGCCGGTACGCCGGCCGTGTAGGAGATGCCCTGCGAGCCGACCTCCTCGAACGCTTCTTTGTGGTCGGCGACGTTGTAGATGAACACCTCGCGCGGCTTGCCGTCCTTCACGCCCTTCACCAGGTCGCCGATGCAGGTCTTGCCGGTATAGTCGGGCGCCAGCGAGGCCGGGTCGGGCAGCACCGCCTTCACCACCTTGAGCGGCACCACCTCCAGCCCCTCGGCCGTCTTCACCGGCTTCTCGGACAGAAGGCCGAGATTCTTCAGCACCGTGAAGACGTTGATGTAGTGGTCGCCGAAGCCCATCCAGAAGCGGACGTTGGGAATGCCGAGATTCTGCGAGATGGAATGGATCTCGTCATGGCCGGTGAGGTAGCTCTGGCTCTTGCCGACCACGGGCAGGTCCCAGTCCTTGCGGACCTCGAACATCGTGTTCTCGACCCACTTGCTGTCCTGCCAGGTCCAGACGCGGCCGGTGAACTCGCGGAAGTTGATCTCCGGGTCGAAATTGGTGGCGAAATAGCGGCCGTGGCTGCCGGCATTGATGTCGATGATGTCGATCTCGTCGACGCGGTCGAAATAGTCGTCCACGGCGAGCCTGGCATAGGCGTTGACGACGCCCGGATCGAAGCCTGCGCCGAGCACGACGGTGACGCCGGCCTTCGCGGCCTCCTCGCGGCGCTTCCATTCGTAGTTGGCATACCATGGCGGCGCCTCGCAGACCTTCGCCTGGTCTTCGTGGATGGCGGTGTCGATATAGGCCGCTCCCGTCTCGATGCAGGCCGACATGACCGACATGTTGAGAAAGGCCGAGCCGACATTGATGACGATCGCAGCACCCGTCTTGCCGATCAGCGCCTTGGTCGCCGCCACGTCAAAAGCGTCGAGCTGGTGCGCCTCGATCCTGCCGGCGACCTTCAGGCTCTTCTTCTCCCGGACGGATTCCACCATCCTCTGGCACTTCGCAAGGGTGCGCGAGGCGATGTGGATGTCGCCGAGCACATCGTTGTTCTGCGCGCACTTATGCGCCACGACCTGCGCCACGCC
>DAOKZN010000396.1:0-2159 GCA_035325625.1 Mesorhizobium sp.
CCTCGATCTCGGTCAGGTTGGTGTCGTTCAATATGCCCGCCAGATCGCGGATGAGCTGTTGGTCGACGTCGGTTTTCTTCGCAGTCATGATCGGTTTTTCCTTTGTCCGCACGGCTACAGGCGGGCGGCGAGCGCCCGCAGCGCCAGCACGTAGCCGAGCGGCCCGAAGCCGCAGATCATGCCCAGAGCGTATGGCGCGACCTTGGATACGTGGCGGAACGGTTCCCGCGCGTGGATGTTCGAGAGATGCACCTCCACGACCGGCACGGGCTGTGCCGCGCGTATGGCGTCGTGGATGGCGATGGAAGTGTGGGTGTAGGCGCCCGCGTTGAGCACGATGCCGGCCGCCCCTTCGGCCGCCTCCTGGATCCAGGTGACGAGGTCGCCCTCGTGGTTCGACTGGCGGAAGTCGATCGCAAGCCCCAGCTCCGCCGCGGCCTGCCGGCAGTCGGCGGCGATGTCGTCCAGCGTCTTGGTCCCATAGATCGACGGCTCGCGCCTGCCGAGCATGTTGAGATTGGGACCGTTCAGAACGAAAACCGTTTTCAAAGCCGACCTTTCCCGGCGCCAGCCCGGCGCCGGAACCTCTATAATGGGCATAGGCCGCCGCGAAAAGAGCGCAAGTGCCTTCTCGCGCTGTCCACAGCGGCTGGGCCTGGCCGCCCTGCCTTCAAAGCGAAGGCTTGGCCGCCGCCCCGATCTTTTCGGCCAGCACGTCCTTGCCGAGCGCGCCGAACACCACCTCGTTGCCGATCACGTAGGAGGGCGTGCCGGTGATGGCGAGCTTGGTGGCCAGCTCGTAGGTGCGCGAGAACGCCTCGTTGATGGCGGGGTCCTTCATGGCCTCGCGCAACTTGTTCTCGTCCGCGCCCAGAGACAGCGCGACCTTGATGGCGGCCGCCTCGGTGGCCCGGCCTTCGCCGCCCAGAAGGGCGGTGTGGAATTCGCCGTATTTTTCCGGCATCAGCTTGTGGAACGCCTGCGAGACCACGCTGGCCTTGTGCGAATCCGGGCCGAGGATAGGAAATTCCTTGAGCACGAAGCGCAGGTCCGGATTGTCCTTGGTGAGCGCCTGCATGTCTTCCAGCGCGCGTTTGCAGAAGCCGCAATTATAGTCGTAGAACTCGACGATCGTCACCTTGCCCTGCGGGTTGCCGACGACGCCGTCGAAGGTGGAATCGAAGATTTCGTCCTTGTTCTGCGTGATGACGCCCAGCGAGGCGAGGCGCTGCTCCTCCCGCTGCTTGGCCTCCAGCGCGTCCTGCACTTCGAGCATGACCTCGGGGTTCTTCAGCAGGTAGTCGCGCACGATGGCCTCCACCTGGGTGCGGTCGATCGTGCCGTCGGGCGACACCTGCACCGCCGCCGGGGCGCTTTCGGCGCTTGCGGTGGCCGAGGTCCCGGCCGTGAAGCCGAAAGCCAGCATCGCGAGGGCGGCCGCCGTGCCCGTGGTGCCCAGAAGAAGCGCTTTTTTCATTTCCATGATCCTTCGGTCGATGCCGCGGCAGCCGGGGCCGGCCGCATTCACTTGGTCTTGCCCGATTGCCCGTAGTTTATGATGTCCTGCGCCCGCAGCCAGCCGGGCTCGCCGCGCTTCATGGCCTTCTGCGCGCGCATGGCGAAAATCTTGGCGTCCTTGTAGGCGCCGCCGTAGAAATACCCTTCCGCCGTCGCCAGCTCGGCCTTGGCGATGTCGCCCAGTTCGCCGTAGGCCTGCGCCAGATAGCGGTAGCCGGCGAGGTTCTCGCGGTCGCGCTCCAGTCCGGCGGAAATCTGGGTCACCGCCTTCTTCAGCGAATCCGGCGTGCCCACGGCCATCAGCGCCTGGCCGTAGGATACGGGCAGCAATCCGGACTTGGCGGGGTCCAGGCTCACGGCCCTGGCGTAGGCCGCGGCGGCGTCGGCGGGCTTGTTCGCCTTCATCAGTATGTCGCCGCGCAGCTCCTGGAAATAGGGGTTCTTCGGCTGCTTCTTGACGAGCGCGTCGGTCTTGGCCAGCGCCGAGCGCGGGTCGCCGTTCAGGTAGGTCGAGATCGCGTCGCCATACTGACCGGCGAACTGATCGGGCTTCTTGCGCAAAAGGCGCGAGGTGGCCGCCTGGCCCTGCGTGAAGGCGGCGATCTTGACCCGCATCATGTCGTGGCGCTGCTGGAGCGCGG
>DAOKZN010000397.1:0-2120 GCA_035325625.1 Mesorhizobium sp.
CGCCGGACGCCATCAGTTCCAGGCAGGCTTCCAGCAGGCATTTTTCGGTGAAGGGATCGCCCACCTGCACGGTAGGGCGCTTCTCCTCGATCGCGTCGTCGAACTCGGCCGAGGCCATGGTGGCGCCGCCGACGCCGTCGCGGCCGGTCTTGGCGCCGAGATAGACCACGGGCAGGCCGACGCCGGAAGCCTTGGAGTAGAAGATGGCGTCCGTTTTCGCGAGCCCCGCCGCGAAGGCGTTGACGAGGATGTTGCCGTTGTAGCGGGCGTCGAAATTCACCTCGCCGCCCACCGTCGGCACGCCGAAGGAGTTGCCGTAGCCGCCGACCCCTGCGACCACGCCGGAAACCAGATGCCTTGTCTTGGGATGGTCGGGCGCGCCGAAGCGCAGCGCGTTCATGGCCGCGACCGGCCGCGCGCCCATGGTGAACACGTCGCGCAATATGCCGCCGACGCCGGTCGCCGCGCCCTGATAGGGCTCGATGTAGGAGGGATGGTTGTGGCTCTCCATCTTGAAGACCACGGCGTCGCCGTCGCCGATGTCGACCACGCCGGCATTCTCGCCCGGCCCCTGGATCACCACCTCGCCCTTGGTCGGCAGCGTGCGCAGCCATTTCTTCGAGGACTTGTACGAGCAATGCTCGTTCCACATGGCCGAGAAGATGCCGAGTTCGGTGAAGGTCGGCTCGCGTCCGATCAGGTCGAGGATACGCTGGTACTCGTCGGGCTTCAGCCCGTGGGCGGCCACGAGATCCGGGGTGATCGGGCGGGTGTTGGAGACGGTCATCGCTCTTTCCGGTCGGTTCGGCCTAGGGTCCTTCCTAAAGCCTGAAATAGCTTGTTCCGCAAGGACGGCGGCCCTTGCGGAACGGGAAATGCCTGTTGCGGCGGCTGCCCTTACGCGGCCGCGCCGCAGTCCGCGCTGCCGCCCTGCCAACGGGCGATGTCGGCGCCGATGCGGGCGCCGAGCGGCTCGGCCATCAGCGGCCCGAACACCTCCACGCGGCTGGAATTGCCGGTGGCCTGCACCACGAGCAGCGGCTTGCCGCCATAATGCTTGGCCGGCACCAGCAGGAAGCGCGGCGTGCCGCCGAAATTGTTCAGCTCGTTCGCCATCTGATAGGCCCTGAAGGCCGGGTCCTTGCTGGCGATCCAGCATTTGTGCGCCGCGATCGCCACCTGCTCCATGGCCTTGAGCGATGCGCTCTTGCCGCCGGTGGAGGGCGCGGTGGCCTTGGAGCCGGACTGGCAGGCGGCAAGCGCCAGCGCGGCAATGCCGAGAGCGGCGGCGCCGGCGAGGGAAAGGCTCTTCGTCATGCGTCTCGTTCCGGCCTGGAGAAAATATGTCTGGTGTTCAGGCAGCCAGCCCCAGCGCGCCCGCGAACAGTGCGCGCCCGTCCGTGCCGCCATGCGCCGCCTCGATCAGGTTTTCCGGGTGCGGCATCAGGCCGAGCACGTTGCCCTTGTCGTTGATGATGCCGGCGATGTCGTTGATCGAGCCGTTCGGGTTGGTGCCCTCCGCATAGCGGAACACCACCTGGCCCTGCCCCTCGATGCGGGCGAGGGTCTCGGCGTCGGCGAAATAGTTGCCGTCGTGGTGGGCGACCGGGCAGCGGATGATCTGGCCGGGGCTGTAGTTGCGGGTGAAGGCCGTGTTGGCATTGGCCACTTCCAGCTTCACCTCCCGGCAGACGAAGCGCAGCGAAGCGTTGCGCATCAGCGCGCCGGGCAGCAGGCCGGCCTCCAGCAGGATCTGGAAGCCGTTGCACACGCCGACGACCATGACGCCCCGGGCGGCCTTTTCGGCCACGGCCCGGATCACCGGCGATCGGGCCGCGATCGCGCCGCAGCGCAGGTAGTCGCCGAAGGAGAAGCCGCCGGGAATGGCGATGAGGTCGACATCGGGGATTTCCGTGTCGGTCTGCCACACCGTCACCGGCGGCTTGCCGGAAATCTTGGTCAGCGCCGCGATCATGTCGCGGTCGCGGTTCAGGCCGGGAAGAAGGACGACGGCGGATTTCATTTCGGCTCGTAGGGTCTCTGGGCTTCGGCGAGTTCGCGCAGGTCGAGGCGGCGCTCGATGCGGTCGAGGCGTTCGTCATGGCGCGCAAGGATGCCGT
>DAOKZN010000398.1:0-2098 GCA_035325625.1 Mesorhizobium sp.
TTGCCTCGGGCATGCTGCCGATCGCGCTGGGCGAGGCCACCAAGACGGTTCCCTATGTGCAGGACGGCGCCAAGATCTACCGCTTCGCGGTGGCCTGGGGCGAGGAGCGCTCGACCGACGACCTGGAAGGCCCGGTGACGAAAAGCTCGGACAGGCGCCCGGCCGAGGACGAGGTGCGCGCGCTGCTGCCGAAATACACCGGCGTCATCATGCAGACCCCGCCGCAATTCTCGGCCATCAAGATCGCGGGCGAGCGCGCCTACGACCTTGCCCGCGAGGGCGAGGCGGTCGACATTCCGGCCCGCGAGGTCGAGATCGGCCGTCTCGACATCGTCGCCCATGACGGCGGCCGCACCGAGTTCGAGGTCGAATGCGGCAAGGGCACCTATGTGCGCAGCCTGGCGCGCGACATGGGGCGTGACCTCGGCTGCTTCGGCCATGTCGCCAGCCTCAGGCGCATGGAGGTCGACCCCTTCACCGCCGACGATTTCGTCACGCTGGAGGAACTGGAGGCGGCGCTGCCGCCGAAGCCGGAGGGCGACGAGGCGCCGTCAGTTCCTGCCAGCGAGCGCTTCAAGGCGATTGACGCCCTGCTTGTCGATACGGTGGCGGCGCTCGAATGCCTGCCGCATGTCGCGGTCGGCGACGATGCCGCCGGCCGCATCAGGCTGGGCAATCCGGTCGTCATCCGCGGTCGCGATGCGCCGATAGAGGCCGAGGAAGCCTGCATCACCGCGCGCGGCCGGCTGGTTGCCATCGGCGCGATCGAGCAGGGCATGTTCAAGCCCAAGCGCGTCTTCGGGGGCTGACAGGGAGCCGGAAACCATGCCGGGGGGGGGCGGGGCGGGCAGGCGCAGGGGGGGCGGGGGCCGCCCCCCGCCGGTCGGCGCCTCGCCCGGCACGCTGGTCGCCGATCCGGCGGCGCAGCCCACGACGGTCTGCCTCACGCTGATCTCGCCGGACAAGTGCGAGACCGTCCATAACGCCGCCTTGGCCGACGTCGTGCGCCAAGCCGATCGCTGGCCGGTCGTCTGGCTGGACTGCGTGGGTCTGGGGAATATTCCGCTGATCGAGGAGATCGGCAGGATATTCGGCCTGCACCCGCTGGCGCTGGAGGACGTGGTCAATGCCGGCCAGCGGCCGAAGACGGATTTCTTCGACGACCATGCCTTCGTGGTGCTGCGGATGATCGACGATGCCGCCTCGCGCCGCTACGAGCAGGTTTCCGTCTTCTTCGGCGAGAAGTTCGTCATCACCTTTCAGGAGCGGGAGGGCGACCCGTTCGATCCGGTGCGCCGCCGCGTCCACGGCACGGAGGCGAGCCGGCTGCGCGCGCGGGGCGGCGACTATCTCGCCTATGCGCTGATCGACGCCGTGGTGGACAGCTATTTCGCGCCGATCGAAGGCCTGAGCGACACGGTCGAGGTCATCGAGGAGGAGATGCTGCGGGTTCCGCTGCAGGAGCAGATGCAGAAGCTTCACCGGCTGCGCCGCGAGATCCTGACCCTCAAGGGGGTTCTGTGGCCGCTGCGCGACGCGCTTGCCGCGCTGGTGCGCAACGACGAGCCCTTCGTGAAGGCGGAGACGAAGGTGTTCCTCAACGATACGCTGGACCACGCCTTCCGCCTGATCGAGCTGGTGGAAACCCAGCGCGACACGCTGACCGGGCTGATGGAGATGCACCTTTCGCTCAGCCAGGCGCGCACCAACGACATCATATCGCTGCTCACCATCGTCTCCACCATCTTCATTCCGCTGACCTTCCTGGTCGGCGTCTGGGGCATGAACTTCGATCCCGACGCCTCGCCGTGGAACATGCCGGAACTGCGCGCCTATTACGGCTATCCGGCGGCCATCGTCTTCATGGTGACGGTGGCGGTGGGCCTGTTCAGCTATTTCAAATGGAAGAAGTGGCTGTAGCAAAGCCGGCTTGCGCAAACGGGCTGGCTTTTCGCCGCAGATTGCACTATATGCGCCGCAACATCGCGCCGAGACGCGCGGTGGCCACCGGCCCCTGCTGGACGACATCCCGGCTGCGGGCGTCCCGTTTCCTCCAACGATCAAGGAAAAGCACGATGTCGATCACTGCCGAACGCAA
>DAOKZN010000399.1:0-2087 GCA_035325625.1 Mesorhizobium sp.
CCTGGCGCACCCGCATGCCGGGCTGGATGCCCTTGGCGAAGGCGCTCTGGTGGTTATAGGAGGTCTCGTAGCCGTTGGCGTGGCGGATGATGATCTGCTTGCCGTAGCCGCCCGCCCAGCCCGCCTTCTCGATGACGCCATTGCCGGCGGCGATGATCGGGGTGCCCACCGGGGCCGCCCAGTCGACGCCGGTGTGCATGCGCACATAGCCCAGTATGGGGTGCCTGCGGGCGCCGAAGCCGGAGCGGAAGGTGCCGGACGGCAGCGGGTTGCGCAGCAGGAACTGCTGGGCGCTGCGGCCGTCCTGGTCGAAATAGTCGGTCGTCCCGTCCTGCATCTGGAAGCGGTAGAGCGTGCGCGTGGCCGCCCCGATGCTGGCCGAGACATAGAGAAGCTGCGAATCGTCCGAAGCCTCGTCGCCGCCGTCGGGCTGGGAGAACAGCACTTCGAGCCTGTCGGACGGATTGAGCCTGGACTGGAAGTCGACGTCGGAGGCCAGCAGCCGGATCAACTGCCGGGTCATGTTCTTCGACATGCCGTAGGAATAGGCCGCGCGGTAGATGCCGTCATAGATGTTGGGCAGGCTGCCGCGTACCGCCACGGGCGGCGAATCGTCGAAAGCGGTCAAAAGCTCGGGGTTCGGCTCCGGCTCCTGGGCCGGCACATACTGGCCGCGGTCGTCCAGCGCGATCGTCACGATGTGCTGGGTCTTGTTGTAGACGCCGGTGCGCACCACGCTCGCCCTGTCGCCATGCACCTCGAGCCCGACGCGCAGTACGGTGCCGCCCTTGAGGGCGGTGGCGTTGAGCAGCTTGCCGATCGCCTCGGCCATGCCGGCGGCGTCCGGGCCGTCATAGCCCGAATCGGCGAAGGCCTCGGCGATGTTGCGGTCCTTGGTGAAGGGGATGATCTCCTCGGCGAAGGAGGGGGCCTGGTCCTCCGTGTCGGCGCGCGACGCCACGGAGACGTTCTCCGGCACGATCCGCACGTCGTAGGAGCTGGCGATGGGCTGGGCGAACTGGTCGCCGAACCGCTGCGGATCCACATAGTGCAGCGCCGCCACCTGAATGGCGCCGTCGTCCAGCTTGGCGCCGGCCTCGCGCACCACATTCTCCACCTCGTCGGCGGACAGGTCGCTCTTCTCGTCGAAGGCGGCGGTCTCCATGGGAAAGTCCATGGTCTTGAGGCTCATCTCGCTCTCGACCTTGGCGCCGTAGATCTGGCCGGCGGGCGCCGGCGTTGCGGTGTCGGTGCTGTCGTCGCCGAACACCTGAAGCGGGTCGAAGGGCGGATAGGAGCGGCTGGTGGCATGGCCGGCCGCCAATGCCATCCTGATCTGCACGAACGGCATGACATGGATGACGTCGCGGTCGCCGACCTTGGTGACCATCGACACCTCCATGCGGCGCCGGTCCTTGGCCTTGGCGATCTGGCGCAGCGGCACCAGGCGCTCGGTCTTGGCCCGCTCGCCCGATTCGTCGCCCGCGGCCAGGCTGGCCAGCTCGGCGATCTCGGGCGGGGTGGCAAGCTGCTGGCGCCCGTCGAGCGCGGCGAACAGGGCAACGCCCATCAGCACGCTGGAGGTTATGCCCGTCAGAAAGGTGCCCGACAGCCACCGCGCGGAAACCTCGCGGCGGTCCGGCGGCCCGCTGCGCCCGTCCGCGATCAGCGGCGGCTGGTTGCCGAGACCGGCTATGACCTCTTCGGTGTCTTGCATCCAGGACGGCTGCTTTTCCCCCAGGCGGGCTTTCTGCTTGGCAAGGCCACGACATTTGCCCGTCATGGCCGATGAAGTCAACGAAGCGGGATCGGACGGCGCCTTTCGCCTGCGGCGCAGGTGATGACGTGCGTGTCCCTGTCGGCGCCGCTCCGGAAAAGTCGGCGCAAGAGTCGAAAGCCGGTGTCCGACCGCAATGCGGCGGCAATAGGGCTCCCCGGAAAGCGCGCATCGAGGTGCATATCGACGGCCATTTACGCGCGCGCACGTGCTATATACAGGCCCGAAGCAGCGAAAACGGCGCGAAGAAAAATCGTCGCAAAAAATTCAAAAAAGTTGGAAATCGCTGTTGACACTTCGAGCGGGTCCC
>DAOKZN010000400.1:0-2069 GCA_035325625.1 Mesorhizobium sp.
TGTCGAGCCGCTACTGCCGCTGCCTGGAAACCGCGCGCATCGGCTTCGAGAGCGAGCCGGAGCCCTTCGCCCCGCTCGATCCGCCGCCGGCCGACGCGGCCGGCAGGGCGGAGCAGATGGCGGCGATCGTCGGCGAGGTCCGCGACTTTTCCGGCTCCGACAATCTGGTCATGGTCACGCATCTGGAGGACATCCAGGAATTGACCGGCATCGCGCCGCGCGAGGGCGAGGCGGTGATCGTGACGGCCGAGGGCGACGGCCTGCGTGTGCTGGGCCGCATCGTCTTCTAGCTGCACCGGGGTTGAAATCCCGGTTGCACCTGCCGATACAGTTCCCATATTCGGCCTTTTCCTGCCTGGAAAAACCGACTAGACAGCGCAGGCATACCCGGACCGAACCGCCCGCAATCGAAGGAAGTAACCTTGGCCACCACGTTCGAAAAAGTCGCCAAGATCATCGCCGACACCAGCGAGATCGACCTCGACACGATTACGCCTGAAAGCCACACCATCGACGATCTGGGCATCGACAGCCTCGACTTCCTCGACATCGTCTTCGCCATCGACAAGGAATTCGGCATCAAGGTGCCGCTCGAGAAGTGGACGCAGGAGGTCAATGACGGCAAGGTCTCGACCGACGAATATTTCGTCATGAAGAACCTGTGCGCCAAGATCGACGGGCTGGTGGCGGCCAAGAACGCCTGACGGCGGCGGCACGCCGCAGCCGTCGCCCTGTTGCGGCAATCGCCTTGACGGGCGCCGCGCGCTGACCCAAAAAGCCCTCCATGGATTCCCAAGACGTCGTCATCACCGGCATCGGCCTTGTCTCCTCGCTGGGAGAAGGCCCGGAAGCGCACTGGCGCGCCCTGACCGCCTCCGCCCCGGAGCCGGTGTTCGATGCCGCGCGCTTTTCGCCCTATACGGTCCATCCCCTGCCCGAGATCGACTGGAACCTGCAGATCGCCAAGCGCGGCGACCAGCGCCAGATGGAGACGTGGCAGCGGCTCGGCACCTATGCCGCCGGCCTTGCGCTGGACGATGCCGGCATCAAGGGCGACGAGGCGCTGTGCGCCAGGATGGACATGGTGGTGGCTGCCGGCGGCGGCGAGCGCGACGTGACCGTGGACAACACCATCCTCGCCGCATCCGAAAGCCGTCCCGACTTCGACGTGCTGCTCAACGAGAAGCTGACCACGGAACTGCGCCCCACCCTGTTCCTGGCCCAGCTTTCCAACCTGCTGGCCGGCAACATCTCCATCGTCCACAAGGTCACCGGCTCGTCGCGCACCTTCATGGGCGAGGAAGGCGCGGGCGTCTCGGCGATCGAGACGGCCGCCGCGCGCATCCGTTCCGGCCAGTCCACCCACATGCTGGTCGGCGGCGCCTTCCAGACCGAGCATCCCGACATGCTGCTGGGCTACGAACTGGCCGGCTACCTGCATCGCGACGCCTGGAAACCGGTCTGGCAGCGGCAGGGTATGCAGGGCGGCGGCGTGGTCTCCGGCTCGGGCGGGGCCTTTCTGGTGCTGGAAAGCCGCGCTCATGCCGAGGCGCGCGGCAGGAAGGCATATGCCCGGCTCGGCCCCGTCTCCTCCGGCCGTGCGCGCCGTTCCCGCGGCGAGCTCGGCCAAAGAATCTCGGCCATGCTCGAGGCGGCGGCTTTGCCGTCCGGCGAGCTGCTTGCCGTCTCCGGCGCCTCGGGCGGCCATGCCGCCACCGCCGCCGAGAAGGCGGCGTTCGACGCACGCCCCGGCCTTGCCGCGCGCGGCTTCGCCACGCTGACCGGCCACCTGAAGGAGGCGCAGTTCCCCTTCGCCGTGGCGCTGGCCGCGCTGGCCGTGGCCAACAAGGCGCCCTACCCGGCTTTCGACGCCGCTTCCGAGCGCCCATATGTAGGCATACCGGAGAACGTGCTGGCGACGGCGATCGGCTATCACCAGTTCGAGGGCATGGCGCTCGTCTCCGCCGCCGGTTGAGGTGTCGAAATGACCAAGCTGAAGGATCATCTGGGCAGGCCCGTCGTCGCCGTCACCGGCATCGGCGTGGTCACCTCGCTGGGCAAGGGCAAGC
>DAOKZN010000401.1:0-2007 GCA_035325625.1 Mesorhizobium sp.
CCGAGGCCGAGCGCGGCGACATGATGGCGGCCTACCGCAAGCGGCTGGTGGGGTCAGACCGGGCCGCGCAGATCGAGGCTGCCCGCGCCTGGAGCATCTGGGAGGGCGAGACGATCACGCTCCTGCCGGAGCCGGAGACGTCCGATCCCTTCGCGCAGGACGACTATGCGCTCGCCTTCGCCCGCATCGAGAACCATTATTTCGTCCATGCCGGCTGGCTGGAGGAAGGCCAACTCCTGCGCGACGCCGGCAAGCTGAAGGACATTCCCGGCACCATCGTACACGGCCGCTACGACATGCCGTGCCCGTTGAAATACGCCTGGGCGCTGCACAAGGCATGGCCGAAGGCGGAATTCTTTCTCATCGGGGGGGGTGGGCATGCTTTTTCCGAGCCGGGCATCCTCGACAGGCTGATCCGCGCCACCGACAAATATGCGGGTAAGCAGCCGTCATGACCCGCGAGCGCCTCTATCTGTTCGACACCACGCTGCGCGACGGCCAGCAGACGCCGGGCGTCGACTTCTCGGTCGAGGACAAGATCACCATCGCCGGCCTGCTGGACGAATTCGGAATCGACTATGTCGAGGGCGGCTATCCCGGCGCGAACCCGACCGATACGGAGTTCTTCCGCAGGAAGCGCACGTCACGATCGAAGTTCGTCGCCTTCGGCATGACCAAGCGCGCCGGGGTGTCGGCCTCCAACGACCCCGGCCTCGCCACTCTGCTGCAATCGAAATCCGACGCGGTCTGCTTCGTCGCCAAGAGCTGGGACTACCACGTGCGCGTGGCGCTCGGCTGCTCCAACGAGGAGAACCTGGAAGCGATCCGCGCCTCGGTCGAGGCGGCGGTCGCCGCCGGCAAGGAGGCGATGGTCGACTGCGAGCATTTCTTCGACGGCTCCAAGGCCAACCCCGACTATGCGCTGGCTTGCGCGCGCACGGCCTGCGAAGCCGGTGCCCGCTGGGTGGTCTTGTGCGACACCAATGGCGGCACCCAGCCCGCGGAGGTGCGCGCCATCGTCCAAAAGGTGATCGCGGCCGGCATTCCTGGCGAAAATCTCGGCATCCACGCCCATGACGACACCGGCCAGGCGGTGGCCAATTCGCTGGCCGCGGTGGAAGCGGGCGTGCGCCAGATCCAGGGCACGCTGAACGGCATCGGCGAGCGCTGCGGCAACGCCAACCTGACCACGCTGGTGCCCACGCTGATGCTGAAGCCCGCCTATGCCGACCGTTTCGCCACCGGCATCTCGACGGAGCAGCTTGCCGGCATCTCGCACCTGTCGCGGGCCTTCGACGAGCTGCTCAACCGCGCGCCGGAGCCGCAGGCGCCCTATGTCGGGGCGTCCGCCTTCGCCACCAAGGCAGGCATTCACGCCTCCGCCATCCTGAAGGAGCCGCAGACCTACGAGCATGTGCCGCCGGAGACGGTCGGCAACCGCCGTCGCGTCATGGTCTCCGATCAGGGCGGCAAGGCCAATTTCCTGGCCGAGCTCAAGCGGCGCGGCATCGACGTGCCGCGCGACGACGCCCGGCTGGACGCGCTGATTTCCGTGGTCAAGGAGCGCGAGGCGGAAGGCTATGCCTATGAAGGCGCCGACGCCAGCTTCGAGCTGCTGGCCCGCAAGATGCTGCACGGCCTGCCGGAATTCTTCCGCGTCACCTCCTTCCGCTGCATGGTCGAGCGCCGTTTCGACGCCAACGGCCAGCTCAAGACGGTGTCGGAGGCCATCGTGAAGGTGCTGGTGGACGGCGAGGAGAAGATGTCGGTGGCCGAGGGCCACGGCCCGGTCAACGCGCTCGACCTGGCCTTGCGCAAGGACCTCGGCAAATATCAGGGCGAGATCTCCGACCTCGAACTGGCCGACTTCAAGGTGCGCATCCTCAACGGCGGCACCGAGGCGATCACGCGCGTGCTGATCGAATCGCATGACGGCACCGGGGCGCGCTGGGCGACGGTGGGCGTGTCGGAAAACATCATCGACGCCTCCTTCCAGGCGCTGATGGA
>DAOKZN010000402.1:0-1986 GCA_035325625.1 Mesorhizobium sp.
GCACGATGTCGGTATGAATGAAATCGTCGCCCTTGAAAAGCAGCGGAAGATCGCGGGTTCTGGCAAGCGCGTAGGAAAAGCAGTCGCCCATATTAAGGTTGGCCGGATGGCCGGAACCACGGCCATAACGGGCATAGGCCGAGCGAGCGACGACCAACTGGTCGAGATCGAAAGCGACGATTTCCGGCTCGACCAGTGAGAGGAATTCGTCGATCTGCCCTGCTGCGGCCGGAAAATCTGCGCGCCTCGAAACGCAATAAGCCTCGTGCAGCGTCGCCGCGCTGATCGCCGGCGAGAGGTGCCGGTCCAGATACAGCCTGAAACGGTCGGCATCATCCTCCCTGAGCAGGATTGCCACAATCGCGGACGTGTCTATCACAAATCCGCTCAAAGCAGCCCTTCGTTCCACATTTCATCGCTGGTCTTCTTCTGATCGAACGGCTGATCCGGCTTGATCCCTAAACGCCTCAGATCCTCCAGAATGGACCGCCGCCGCCGAGGCTTGCCGACGCTTTCGGCCAGAACGTCGCGCGCTTCCTGTTCCATCGACACTCCACGCTCGGCGGCGCGCTTGCGCAACGCCTGTTTGACGTTTTCGTCAAGGTTGCGGATCGTCAACGTGCTCATGGGCCTGCTCCTTCCAGGGAAGATAGCGCCGGGAATCGATGCTTTCAATGACTGCATTGCTGGCAATGCAGTCATTGAGCCACCTAGACCAGCCTCCAGGCGATGTAGACCAGCGCCACGGCAATCACCGCGAGCGCCCAGCGCCCCAGCCGCGAGTAGCGCGCTTCGGCCTTGCCGATGGCCTCGGCGGTTTCCTGCTCGAAGCGCAGCCCCTTGTCGATCATGGTGTCGATCTCGCGCGACAGCCGCTCGGCGCGCAAGGCCAGATCGGGCATCTGGCGCAGCAGCAGCGCCAGCGCGCCGATGCCATCGCGCGCTTCGGCCAGCATGCCGCGCGGCCCGAGATTGGCGCGTATCCAGTCGCCCACCACCGGCTCGGAGGTCTTCCACATGTTGAAGCCGGGGTCGAGCGTGCGCGCCACCCCTTCCACCACCACCATGGTCTTCTGCAACAGGATCAGCTCGGGCCGGGTCTGCATGTCGAACAGCTCCGTCACCTCGAACAATAGGGTGAGCAGCCGGGCCATCGAGATCGTCTCGGCCGGCTGGCCGTGGATCGGCTCGCCGATGGCGCGGATGGCCTGCGCGAAAGCGGCGACGTCGTGCTTGCGCGGCACGTAGCCGGCCTCGAAATGCACCTCGGCCACGCGCAGATAGTCGCGCGTGATGAAGCCGTAGAGGATCTCGGCCAGGAAGCGGCGCTCCTTCCGCCCGAGCCGGCCGGAAATGCCGAGATCGACCGCCACGATGGTGCCGTCGGCCACCACGAACAGATTGCCGGGATGCATGTCGGCGTGGAAGAAGCCGTCGCGCAGCGTGTGCCGCAGGAAGGACTGGATCAGGTTGACGGCGATCGTCTTCAGGTCGTGGCCGGCCGCCTCCAGCGCGGCGACGTCGTTGAGCTTGATGCCGTCCACCCACTCCATGGTGAGCACGTCGCGCCCGGTGCGCTCCCAGTCCACCGCCGGCACCCGGAAGCCCGGATCGTCCCTGGTGTTCTCGCCGAGCTCGGAAAGCGCCGCGCCCTCCAGCCGCAGGTCCATCTCGATCTTGGTGGTCTGGGCCAGCGTCTCCGTCACCTGCACGGGGCGCAGGCGGCGCGACGAAGGAATGTATTTTTCCTGCAGGCGCGCGGCCAGGAAGTAGCTTTCGAGATCGTGCTGGAAGCGCCGGCGCACGCCGGGGCGGATGACCTTGACCGCCACCTTGCGCCGTTCGTCGCCGTGGACGACCTCGGCGGGGTGCACCTGCGCGATGGAGGCGGCGGCCACCGCCTCGCCGAAGTCGGCATAGAGCTCGCCCAGCGGCCGGCCGAGCGAGGCTTCGATCGCCGCCGCGGCCTCGGCCTTCGGAAAGGTC
>DAOKZN010000403.1:0-1929 GCA_035325625.1 Mesorhizobium sp.
CATGGCCGTCGCCGAACAGGTTGAAGGGGTCGCCCATGTTCCGGTAGTAGCCGGCCCTGCCGGATCGGTACTGGGCGAAGTCCGGCGAGGAGCGCGTGCCTGTCGCCGTGCCCATCTTCCAGGTCGGGCGATGCCCGGTCAGCGCCTCCTTCTGGAAGCGGGCGATCTCGGAATCGGCGAGGCCGGAGAAGTAGTTGAAGCCTTTGTTATATTCTCGCACGTGGTCGAAGCAGAAGCGGAAATATTCCCCTTCCTTCATGCGGCCGACGGGGGCGCGGTGCGTGCCGGGCTCGTTGCAGCCGTCCCACTGGCATACCGGCGCGCGCGACTTCACTTCCGCGTCCGGATCCGGGCGCACGCGGATTTTCTCGAAATATTTCGGATACGGCTTCATCGTGCCGATCTATGATCCTTTCGCCGGTGCGAAACAAGAATTGACATTTGCGGCAATGGCCCTAACCGCTGAATCGCGGGCGCGAGAGGCGGCCCGGCTCGGCCGCGCAGCGGCAATGTGGTGAAGGAGAGCGGCAATGTCCATACAGGCGGCGATGGAAAGGAAGCTCACGCAGGCATTCGCGCCCGAGCGGCTGGCCGTGCTCAACGAAAGCCACCTGCATGCCGGCCACCACCACGAGGAATCGGGCCATCATTCGACCTTCGACGGCACCGGCGAGACGCATTTCCGCGTGCGCATCGTCTCGGCCGCCTTCGCCGGCATGAGCCGCATCGAGCGCCACCGCGCCGTCAACGCCGTGCTGGACGGCGAACTCAAGGCGGGCGTGCATGCGCTGGCCGTGGAGCCCGCCGCCCCGGGCGAGCCGACGCGCTGGTAGGCCATTTCAGGAAAAGCGCGCAGGGGTTTTCCGAGCCGATCGGGGCGGCCGCTACCCGCGCTCGACAAGGAAGCGATGGCCGCCCGCCATCGGCTCCGTCTCGACCAGCAGGTGGCCGTCCTCGGCCAGGAAGGCCGGAATGTCGATGACGGCGAGCGGATCGGTGGTCTCCAGCCACAGTCGGCTGCCCGAGGCCATGCCGCTGAGGCGCTTGCGCGCCTTCAGCACGGGCAGCGGGCAATTAAGCCCTTTCAGGTCGTAGACGCCGGCAGGCCCAGGCAAGGCGGCCGTGCTCAGCCGCCGAACATGCCGAGCAGACGCTTCTTCAGCTTCGAAACGGTGCCGGTGGTTTCGCTGCTGGCCGTCTGCGTGGCAGCGACATCGGCCGCTTCCGCCGCCGGTGCGACGGCCACGGGGGCGGCTGCAGCCGCCTCCTGCTGCTTGGCCGCTTCGGCGGCGGCCAGCTTCTGTGCCTTCTCGGCTTCCTTTGCGGCCTTCGCCGCCGCGATGGCTGCGGCCTTCTCCTCGGCGGCCTTGCGCTTGGCCTCCTTCTCCGCGTCCAGCGCCGCCATCTTGCGGCCGGCGGGCGAATCGATGCGGCCCATGCGCTCCGTCTCGGTCACCGAGCCGTCCGCGTTGAGCGACGGCGGCTCGAGCGTCACCCGCTCGCCGCGGGCCCGGCGGCGCGACCAGTCGGCCACGATGTTGGCCTCCTTGATGCCGGCGATCGTCGGCTTGGCCGGCGGCACGCTGGCCTTCATCGCGCTGGAGAAGGCGGCGTCATAGCTCTTCTGATAGGACGAATAGGCCACTTTCAGCGAATCGGGCTGCGTGGTGGCCGGGCAGGCGCCCGTCGGGCTGAAGGGCTGGCCGTCGGCGGCCATCTGGTTGAAGACGTAGCGCTTCTCGCACACGTCCACCTTGGGCGGCACCTTGGTGAGCTCGAAATTGTCGTAGCCCACCTTCAGCATCTTCCAGAACTCGTAGTTCGGGTCGTTGCGGTAGCGGGCCATGTTGGCGGCCGTCATGCGGAAGGGGAACGCCTGGATCTGGAACTCGGTCTGGCCGCCCTGGAAGGCGTCGCGGCCGAAGGCGT
>DAOKZN010000404.1:0-1904 GCA_035325625.1 Mesorhizobium sp.
AGCTGCGCCCAGGTCATGATCTCGACGATCTCCTCCACCGTGCCGATGCCGCCGGGCAGCGCCACGAAGGCGTCGGATTCCTCGAACATCCTGTGCTTGCGCTCGTGCATGTTCTCGGTGATGACGAGCTGGTCGAGGCGCCCCAGCGCGGTTTCGGTGGCTTCCTTGTTCATCAGGAAGCGCGGGATGATGCCCATCACCTTGCCGCCGGCCTTCAGCGTGCCCTGGGCCACGGCGCCCATGATGCCCTTGGTGCCGCCGCCATAGACGAGGCGCAGGCCGGAACGGGCGAGCGAGCGGCCGAGCGCGTGGCCGGCCTCGATGTAGGCGCCGTCGTTGCCCGGCGACGAGCCGCAATAGACGCAGATGGATCGAATCGTGTTCATGAAGCGATTGGTGATTGCGTCCTTAACCGTGGTCAAGTGTTCAGCCGGCTTTTTCTTGTCGGTTTCTGCAAAACAGGCTAGACCCGCTCCAGCGGGCAAGGGGCAGGAAAAACATGGCAGTCACTCCACTTAAGGCGTTGCTTTTCGCGGCCGGCGGGTCCGTCGCCGTGGTCGGCGCTGCCTATTTTTCTGGTGCACTCGACCCGCTTTTCAAGCCCGCCCCGCCGGCCGAGGTCGCAGCGCCGCCCGCGCCTGCGGAGCCGCAGGCCGCCAAGACCGCGCCCGGCACCGAGGCGCGTCTGCCTGCCGCGACCACCGCACCGGCGGGCGAGCCGATGAAGCCGGCCGAGCCCCAGGCCGGGGCTCCCGCCGCCTCCGAGCCGGAGAGCGAACCCTCCCAGCCGGCGCCTGCCGCCGCTGCGAAGGTGATCGCCCCGACCTTCGACGTGGTGCGCGTGGAGGGCAACGGCTCCATGGTCGTGGCGGGCAATGCCGCGCCCAACGCAAAGGTCGAGGTGATCCACGGCTCCACCGTTCTCGGCTCCGCCATGGCGGGTGCCGACGGCACCTTCGTCATCGTCATGGACAACCCGCTGAAGCCGGGCGACTACCAGCTCGTGCTGCGCGCCACCACGCCCGACAACATCGCCGCCACTTCCGAGCAGACCGCCGTCGTCTCCATTCCCGACAAGCCGGACGGCCAGGTGCTGGCCATGGTGGAGGAGCCGGGCAAGCCGGCCGAACTGCTCACCGTGCCGCAGCCTGAAAAGAAGGCCGAGGCGCCGGCAGGCGAGGGGGCGGCACCTGCGTCCGGCGCCGAGACTTCGCCAGCCCCTACCGCGCCCGAGCCCGCCGGGCAGGCGGCCCAGCCGCCCGCGGCCGCCGAGCCCGCTCTGGCCCCCGCCGTGCCGGCAAAGCCCGTTGCCGGCCCGACCGTGGTGGTGGAGGCGGTCGAGATCGACGGCCGCAAGATCTTCGTCGCCGGCCTGACCGATCCCGGCCGCAAGGTGCGCGCCTACGCCAACGACATGCTGCTGGGCGACGCGCAGACCTCGCCGGACGGCCATTTCCTGGTCGAGGCCACGCGTGACCTGCCGGTCGGCGAATACACGATCCGCGTCGACGCGCTGGATGCCGACGGCTCGAGGGTCGTGGCGCGCGCGGCGGTGCCGTTCCAGCGCGAGCCGGGCGAGTCCATGGCCGCCGTGGCGCCCTCGACCGAGCCCGCGCCGGCCGAAACTAGGCCCGCCGGCGGCGAGGCTCCACAATCTTCCGCCCCGGCCGAGGCTGCGAGCCCGCCGGCACCGGCCGAGGTGCCTGCACCTTCCGGCGAGGCGCCGGCCGTGGCCCAGGCCGCTCCCCCTGCCGTTCCGGAAACGATTTCGCCGAAGCTGGAGCATGCCGACAGCGCCGTCATCATCCGGCGCGGCGATTCGCTGTGGCGCATTTCGCGCCGCGTCTACGGCCACGGCATCCGCTATTCCACCATCTATCTGGCCAACCAGGACCAGATCCGCG
>DAOKZN010000405.1:0-1886 GCA_035325625.1 Mesorhizobium sp.
CCAACGACACCTATCTGGAAATCCACGCCGGCGCCGGCGGCACCGAGAGCCAGGACTGGGCCTCGATGCTGCTGCGCATGTACACGCGCTGGGCCGAGCGCCGCCGTTTCAAGGTCGAGGTGCTGGAAGTCCACGATGGCGAGGAGGCGGGCATAAAGTCCGCCACCGTGCTCATCAAGGGCCACAACGCCTATGGCTGGCTCAAGACGGAATCGGGCGTGCACCGGCTGGTGCGCATCTCGCCCTACGATTCCAACGCGCGCCGCCACACCTCCTTCGCCAGCGCCTGGGTCTATCCGGTGATCGACGATTCGATCGTCATCGACATCCCGGAATCGGAAGTGCGCATCGACACCTACCGTTCCTCCGGCTCGGGCGGCCAGCACGTCAACACCACCGATTCCGCCGTGCGCATCACCCATATCCCCACCGGCATCGCGGTGGCCTGCCAGGCCGAGCGCTCGCAGCACAAGAACCGCGCCAAGGCGTGGGAGATGCTGCGCTCGCGTCTCTACGAGGAAGAGCTGAAGCGCCGCGAGGCCGCCGCCAGCGCCACCGAGGCGTCCAAGAGCGACATCGGCTGGGGCCACCAGATCCGCTCCTACGTGCTGCAACCCTACCAGCTGGTGAAGGACCTGCGCACGGGCGTGGAATCGACCAGCCCGTCGAGCGTGCTCGACGGCGACCTCGACGAGTTCATGGAAGCAGCGCTTTCGCAGCGCATCGAGGGCGGCGCCGGCCAGCCGGTGGCCGATCTGGACTGACCGCTCCGGCCGGCGGCGGCTTTGGCGGCGTCCTGCATCGGAAGCAGGAACCGAACCCCGGCGAACGGCGTTCCCCGGACGGCAAGGGCTTGATTCTCGCTTGAAAGGATCGACCCATGTCGTCTGCCCCGATTCCCGGCGCCTCGACGCGCCCGACAGGTCCGCTTCTGCGTTTCCTGCTGACGGCCGCCACCACTGTCCTGGTGACCGGCCCGGTGCTGGCCCATGACGCCACGCCGACGCCTGCGCAGCCGCTGGGCTGGCGTTATCCGTTCTCCTGCTGCGCCGACTACGATTGCCGTACGGCGAGCGAGGGCGAGGTGCTGGAGCGGCCTGGAGGCTACGTCATCGCCGGCACCGGCGAGGTGGTGCCGATGACCGACGGACGCATCAAGGACAGCCCCGACGGCCAATACCATTGGTGCGCCCACCGGACCGGGCTCGATGCTGGCAGGACCATCTGCCTGTTCGTGCCGCCGCATTCCTTTTGAGCCGCGGTAAGGAAAATCGACCTTTCCGGCGGGATGCCTATGGAAGCGCGCGGGCCGCGCTCTATGATCTTCAGGGCAGGGCGAGCGGGGCGGAACCACCTGACTGGGAGGTTGCCATGAGGCACCAGACACTGGATGAACTGCACAAGGTGGCCGAGATCCAAATCGAGCCCTCGCAACGTGGCATGGACCGCGCCCGGCGCCTGGAGCGTTGGGCCGAGCTTCTGGAAAGTCAGCCGGGCCGGCTGCTGTCGGCGCTTCCGGGCACCGAATATTATGCGGTGCCGCAGCGCGATCTGCTGCGCTGCCACGGCTCGCCCCTGTCGGTCGCCTTCGACGATCCGCTGCTGCGGGCCGAAGGTCTGCTGGACGACAGCTACGGCGAGGCGCGGCGTTTCTTCGAGCTGAGCGACGGGCAGCTTCACAACATCGTCTGCCATTGCCATGTCGGCGAAACCATGCACGCCTCACGGGCGGCGGCGTGCGTGCGCGGCGCCATCGGCGGACGCGGCATCCTCGCCAGCCTGCTGTCCCTGTTCCGTCGGCGAAGCGAACCGGCCTGAGATAGGAAAGAAAATGGTGCCCCCGGCAGGGATCGAACCCGCGACCTTCGGTTTACAAAACCGCTGCT
>DAOKZN010000406.1:0-1840 GCA_035325625.1 Mesorhizobium sp.
TCGATCCATTTGGAGATGCCGTCGCGCACATAGTTGGAATCGGTGTGCAGGTCGACCTCGCAAGGCTCCTTCAGCGCGTTGAGCGCCGAGATGGCGGCCATCAGCTCCATGCGGTTGTTGGTGGTCGCCGCCTCGCCGCCCGAAAGCTCCTTCTCCGTACCGTTGAAACGCAGGATGGCGCCCCAGCCGCCGGGGCCGGGGTTGCCCGAGCAGGCGCCGTCGGTGAAAATCTCGATGTGCTTCATTGCAGTCCGTATTCCGAGGGCGAACGTATGGCGCGATGAAAGCGCATGCGGCGGATATATTCGGTCGGGTCGCGCTTGATGACGAGGTCGCCGCCCGGGCCGTTCAGCCAGTCGTAGAGACGGGTGAGCATGAAGCGCAGCGCCGAGCCGCGCGCCAGCATGGGCAGCGCCGCCTTCTCGGCTTCGCTCAGCGGCCGCACGCCCTGATAGCCGTCGAGCAGCGCGGCGCCCTTGGTGAGGTTGAAGGAAAAGTCCTTCTCGAAGCACCAGGCATTGAGGCAGGTGGCAAGGTCGTAGGCGTAGAAATCGTTGCAGGCGAAATAGAAGTCGATCAGGCCCGAAAGCTTCTCGCCGAGGAAGAAGACGTTGTCGGGGAACAAGTCGGCATGGATGACGCCGCAGGGCAGATCCTTCGGCCAGTCGCGCTCGAAGACGGCGAAGTCGGCATTGACCTCGGCGGCAAGGCCCGGTTCCACCTCGTCGGCGCGCTCGCGGCAGCCGTCCCACAGCTTGCGCCAGCCCTCGATGGCCAGCGCATTGGCACGCCGCATGGAGAAATCCGCACCCGCCAGATGCAGCGCCGCCAGCGCCTTGCCCACCTCGCGGCAATGCGCGGCCCTGGGCCGGCGCAGCCACATGCCTTCCAGGAAGGTGATGATGACCGCCGGCCGGCCGGCCAGTTCGCCGATCACCGCGCCGTCGTGCCTGTGCACCGGCAGCGGGCAGGAGATGCCCTTTGCGGCCAAATGGTCCATGAGCCCGAGGAAGAAGGGCAGGTCGGCCCTCTCCACGCGTTTTTCATAGAGGGTCAGGATGAAGGCGCCGCCGGTGGTGTGCAGCAGGAAGTTGGAATTCTCCGTGCCCTCGGCGATGCCCTTGTAGGACAGCAGCGAGCCCACCGGATAGTGCTTGAGGAAGGCTTCCAGTTCGCCTTCGGTGACGTCGGTGTAGACAGCCATGACGCTTCAGCGGGTCCCGTTGACGAAGGCCATGTCGGCCGCGGTAAGCTCGACGTCGCGCAAGGCGCGCATGACCGGGAACTCCTCCGTTTCCGTGGCCGTCACGGCAAGGTCCACCGACACGTCGAAGCGCGCGCGGAAGGCGTCGATGATCTCGTCCACGATGATCTCCGGCGCCGAGGCCCCGGCCGAAAGGCCGAGCACGGAAATGTCGCCGATCTCGTCCCACGGGATCTCGGCGGCGCGCTGGACCAGCAGCGACCGGGCAGCCCCCGCCCGCTCCGCAACCTCCACCAGACGGCGGGAGTTGGACGAGTTCGGCGCGCCCACCACGAGGAAAAGGTCCGCGCCGGCGGCCGTTTCCTTCACCGCCTCCTGGCGGTTGGTGGTGGCGTAGCAGATCGATTCGGCCGCGGGCGCCTGGATCTCGGGAAAGCGCTCCTGCAGGGCGCGGATGATGCCGGCGGTGTCCTCCACCGACAGCGTGGTCTGGGTGACGAAACCGAGAGCGGCAGGATCGGCAGGCACGAAGCGCCCGGCGTCGGCCTCGGTCTCGATCAGCGTCACCGCGCCTTCGGGCAATTGCCCCATGGTGCCGATCACCTCCGGGTGGCCGGCATGGCCGATCAGCAGCAC
>DAOKZN010000407.1:0-1790 GCA_035325625.1 Mesorhizobium sp.
ATGCGAGGCGGCGTCCATCTCGATGACGTCGACGTGGCGGCCTTCCATGATCGCCTGGCAATGCTCGCCCGGCACGGAAAGGTCCACCGAGGGCTGGTTCACCTCGGCCGTACGATAGTTCAGGGCGCGGGCGAGGATGCGGGCGGTGGTGGTCTTGCCCACGCCGCGCACGCCGGTCAGCATCCATGCCTGGGCGATGCGCCCCGAGGCGAAGGCGTTGGTGAGCGTGCGCACCATCGGCTCCTGGCCGATCAGCTCGGAAAAGTTCGAGGGGCGGTACTTGCGCGCCAGCACCCGGTAGGCGCCGGGGGCCTGCGCCGATGCGGAAATGTCCGCTCCGAGATGTCCGGCTTCGCTCATCGGCCTCGAAAACCCTGACGACCGGCCGCGCAGCGGCCGCTTTCTTCCCGCGGACTTTCGCGCGCGGGCCGCACCGCCGTCAATGCGTGGATGGCAAGACCGCGAAAGGGAGAAGGTGGGAGGCTGGAACGATGACCCGTTCCGGGCTCGTTAGGGCTGCTTCCTTCCGGACCTGACCCGGTTGGCGAGTGGACCGTCCACCACCAACCTCCCGCCGCCCATATCGGCAATCCGGCCGACAATTGCAAGCCCGCAGCGATTTTCCGGCGGGGCCATGTCTCTTGCGGCGATCCCGACATCGTTCTAGCTTTCCGGGGAAATCGAGGGAACGCCGATGCTGCCGGGCCTCAAGGCAGGTTTTACACTCGACGCCCGGCTTGAGGCGGACAGCGAGCACACAATGTGGCTCGGGCTGTGCGAGCTGCGCGTGATGAACGACAGCCGCTGGCCGTGGCTCATCCTGGTGCCGCAGCGGCCCGGCATCGAGGAGCTGCACGAGCTGAAGCCGCTCGACCAAGCCATGCTGACTTTCGAGATCGACATGGTCGCCAAGGCGCTGAAGAAGGCCACGGGCTGCAGCAAGATCAATATCGGCGCGCTGGGCAACATCGTGCGGCAGCTTCACGTCCATGTCGTCGCCCGGTCCGAAGGCGACGCCGGCTGGCCCGGCCCGGTCTGGGGTCACGGCCTGCGCGAGCCCTACCAGCGGGCGGCGCTGCACCAGTTTGCCGAAACGATCCGCGCGGCGCTATAAGCCGCTCTCCCATCTGCCCGCCAAGGCTTTCCACCATGCCCTTTCCGCTTTTCGACGCCCCCTTGCGCGAAGCCAGCCAGTTCGTCGGCTTCGCCGGCAACACGATAGACCGCCGCTCGGAGGATCGCGCCGACGACTGCGTGGAGACCGCGCTGGCGGACCCGCGGGCGCGCCTGCTGCTGATGCGCGACGGCCGGCTCTATCTCAAGCTGCGCGACGGCGTCTTCGATCCCTGGCACACCGTCGCCGAGGCCGAAGCGCTGAAGGCCGCTCCCGACGAGGCGATCCTGCTCGGCCACGACGAGGCGGGCCCGGTGCTGGCCGTGGCCGCGGGCCTCGCACCGGAAGCCCTGCCCGAAGGACTCAAGGCGATCGACCATCGTTCCGTCTACACGCAGGGCCTGATCGACCCGGCCGCGCTGGGCGCGCTGGCGCAGGGCGCCGCGCTGCTTGCCTGGAACGCCAGCCACCGCTTCTGCAGCCGCTGCGGAACGCAGAGCGGGATGCGCGCCGGGGGCTACCGGCGCCACTGCCCGGCCTGCGGCGCGGACCATTTTCCCCGCACCGACCCGGTGGCGATCATGCTGACGGCGACGCGCGAAAAATGCCTGCTCGGGCGCAGCCCGCATTTCGCGCCCGGCATGTATTCGGCGCTGGCCGGCTTCATCGAGCCGGG
>DAOKZN010000408.1:0-1687 GCA_035325625.1 Mesorhizobium sp.
GGCGCATGGGTCGGACTTCGGCGTGCCGGGCGTTTCCGGGCGCAGCCCGAGCGGCGACAGCGTGAGCGAAAACAAACCTTCCCTGTTCCGCAAGAACACGCTGGACGAGATGACGGTCCGGCGCACCGAAAAGCCGGTGGAAGGCGCGAAGCCGGTCAAGTCGGACGATGTGAAGCCCGTATTGCGCGAAAAGGTGGGCATCGGCTCCTACGAGGATGCGGCGGATACGGCCCGCCAGAAGCGGCGGCCGGCCAAGACCGGCAGGCCGGGACGGTAGGTTTTCGGGCGCGCGGCAGAATTTTTCGCCGGCGCTGTCGGATCGCCGCCGCGTCATCCGTCCTTCGGGGGCTTGCAACGCCGGAACAGGAGGACCGAATGACCGACACCAACGCCCAGGCCGCCCCTCAAGCTGTCCCTCAAGTCCTTGGCGGCCTCACGCCCTATCTTCAGCTCGACGGCGCGCTGAAGGCGGCCGCATTCTACGGCAAGGCCTTCGGCGCCGAGCAGGTGTTCGCCTATCCGCCGGACGAGAAGGGCCGCACCATGCACGTCCACCTCCACGTCAACGGCTCCAGCCTGATGCTCTCGGACACCTTCCCGGAGCATGGCCACCCGCACCGCCCCGTCCAGGGCTGCACCATGCAGCTCCACCTGAAAAACGGTAACATCGAGCGCTGGTGGCAGCGCGCCGTGGATGCCGGCTGCGAGGTGGCGGTGCCGCTGGACGTGATGTTCTGGGGCGACCGCTGGGGCCTGCTGCGCGACCCCTTCGGTGTCGAATGGGGCATGAACGCCCCGGTGAAGGGATGAGGAGACGACAATGTCCTATGTGGATGGCTTCGTGCTCGCCGTGCCCAAGGCGAAAGTGGAAGCATACAAGGAACTGGCGCGCATGGCCGGGTCGATATGGCTGGAGCATGGCGCACGATCATATGTCGAATGCATCGGCGACGACGTGCCCTATGGCGAGCTGACGTCGTTTCCGCGCGCCGTGCAGGCCAAGGACGACGAGATCGTCGTCTTTTCATGGGTGGTCTACGAATCGCGCGAAAGCCGCGACGCGGTGATGGCCAAGGTGATGGCCGATCCGCGCCTCCAGACCGACTGGGAAAAATTGCCGTTCGACGGCAAGCGCATGATATTCGGCGGGTTCCAGCCCTTCATGGAACTGCAGGGGTAGCGGGAGTTGCGTCACCCGGCAGCCGCCCGGAACACCGGAAACAGCGGCTGGCCGGGATGACGCTCTCGCTCTACTTCAATCTCTCGGTCAGCGGCTTCAGCCTGTCGCCATAGCGCTTCCACAGGTCCACCGAGCCCTTGTACATGGGCTGGCGCACCTGCGCGGCGGATGCCGTGCGCACCTGCCGCTGGTTCTCGTGGAAGGCGAGCACGGCGTCGTTCCACGGCAGGCCGAGATATTCGATCAGCGCGCGCGACTGGCCTTCCTGGTCGGCGACGAAATCCTCGTAGCGCACGTCGTGCACCACGCCCGGCAGCACGGCATGCCAATGCGCCATCATATCCGCATAGAGATTGTGGAAGTCGGCCAGCTCGGCAAGGTCGTAGCCGTAGAGGTGGCCGTCGCCGCGGAAATGCGACTTGAAGATCGACAGGCAGGTCGCCGCCGCCTCGCGCGCGCAATGCACGATCTTCGCCTTCGGCAGCATCATGTGCAGGAAGCCGATCA
>DAOKZN010000409.1:0-1670 GCA_035325625.1 Mesorhizobium sp.
CCAGCGACTGGTCGGCGTCGCCGTCCATCTGCAGCACGGTGGCGAAGCGGATGGCGAGGCCCTTGTCGGTCGGGTTGCGGGCATAGGCGCGGCCGAGCGCCATCGATTCGCCGCGAAGCTCGGCCGACGACATCGTCTCGACCGGCTTGCCGCTGCTGCGTGCGATCGAGCCGGTGGTGAGCTTGCTGGTGAACCTGTTGCCGAACTTGCCCGACGAGCCGCAGCCGGCGAGCGCCGCTGCCAGCACCAGCGCCAACGCCGTGGCGGCAAGCCGGGCGGGGCGGGCGCCTGTCGTGCGGTTGGTGGGCATCGCTGGCGGCCTCCGTTCATGTGCGCGGCCGTCTCTCGGCCGTCTCCCTGGCCGAGAAATATTCTGTTAACCCTAACGGATGGTTAAGAACGCTCCCGAGTCGGAGACGCCCCAGCAGGCAAGGAAGGTCGCATGCCCGTCGAACTGATCGAGAAGAAATCCGAAAAGGCGCTGCCGGTGCGCCTCGTCGCCGGCGACGGGCTGGAGGCGGCCGGGCTTTCGCCGCTGGAGACAGCATGGGCGCGTGCCAACGGCTTTTCCGGCGAGGCCGGCCGCACGCTGGTGGTGCCGGGCGCGGACGGCGCCATCGCCGGCGCGCTGTTCGGCACCGGCAGGGACGAGGGAACGCTTGCGCTCGGCGCGCTCGCCCGCTCGCTCCCCGAGGGCGAATGGCATTTCGCCGCGCCGCCGGCCGATGCCGAGCTTGCCGCGCTGGCGCTGGTGCTGGGCGGCTACGTCTTCACCCGCTACGGCAGGAAGCCGGGCAAGGCATTGCGCTTCGCGCTGCCGGAAGGGGCGGACGCGGCCCGTGTGGCCCGCATTGCAGAGGGCGTGGTGCTGGCGCGCGACCTCGTCAACACGCCGGCCAGCGACATGGCCCCCGAGGCGCTGGAGCAGGCGGTGCGCGCGCTCGCCCAGCGGCACGGTGCGGCGGTTTCCGTCACCGGCGGCGACGACCTGCTGGCGAAGAATTTTCCGATGATCCACGCCGTGGGCCGCGCCTCGGCGCAGGCGCCGCGCCTGATCGACCTGGCATGGGGCGGCGAGGGCGCGCCGAAGCTGACGCTGGTGGGCAAGGGCGTATGCTTCGACACCGGCGGGCTGGACATCAAGCCGTCTTCCGGCATGCTCCTGATGAAGAAGGACATGGGCGGCGCGGCCAATGTGCTCGGCCTTGCCTCCATGGTCATGGCCGCGGGCCTGAAGGTCAGGCTGCGCGTGCTGATACCGGCGGTGGAGAATTCCATCTCGGCCAACGCCTTCCGCCCCGGCGACGTGCTGACGAGCCGCAAGGGCCTCACCGTCGAGATCGGCAACACCGATGCTGAAGGCCGCCTCGTGCTGGCCGATGCGCTGGCGCTGGCCGATGAGGAGGCGCCGCAGATGCTGATCGACATGGCGACACTGACGGGGGCCGCCCGCGTGGCCCTCGGTCCCGACCTGCCGCCGTTCTACACCGGCGACGAGGCGCTGGCGGCCGAGCTCGCTTCGGCCGCGGCCGCGGTGGAGGACCCGCTGTGGCGCATGCCGCTGTGGAGGCCCTACGACAAGAAGCTGTCGTCCAAGATCGCCGACATCAACAACGTCACCTCCGACGGTTTCGCCGGCTCGGTCACGGCCGCGCTCTTCCTCCAGCGCT
>DAOKZN010000410.1:0-1539 GCA_035325625.1 Mesorhizobium sp.
GTGACGTGCGGCATGAACTTGCGCGGATCGGCCGCCACGCCGAGGCGCTGGCAGAGCCGGTCTATCTCGGCCTGCAGCGCATTGAGGTCGGGGGAGGCGGCCACCCCGGCCCACACCGCATGCGGCTTCTTCTGGCCGAAGGCGCCGACGCCCGAAAGGGTGAGCGTGAAGGAAGGCCGCCGCACCCGGTCGAGCGCGTTGGCGATCTCGTCGGCGACATGGCCTTCGACATCGCCGATGAAGCGCAGCGTGAGATGATAGTTCTCCACGTCGATCCATCGGGCTCCGGGCAGCCCCCCGCGCAGCAGGGAAAGCGAGAGCGCGGCTTCGCGTGGAATTTCGAGGGCGGTGAAAAGACGCGGCATGGAAAGCCTCCCTTCCTCGAATCGAACCCCTCGTGCCCAACGAATCACCGATGGACGGCTGGAGCAAGGGGTTTGTCTGCGATCGCCCAACCAAAAGCCGCGGCTGCCGAAAGCGTTCCGGCCGGCCGCGCCGGGCCCGGCTGAGCCTCACATGGCGGTCCTTTGGCCGGCGGGCCAGGGGCGTCCGGATTAAATTTTTGTCATAAAGGCGGCGCAAGGCGCTGCAACTGCGACCATCCGGCGCGAATCACGGCGCATTACGGCCGGTTACGGTCTTGTTCTCGACAAGGAAAGCCATCATATTTCGGGAAGGCATGCTGGAGCCTCGCCAGCGGCGCCTGGATTCGACAGTGGATCCGACACCCGACGGGGCAGAAGCAACAGAGGAACCTATGTCCGATTTCCGCAACTACCAAACGCGCACCGTGCCCGTCGGGACCCGCACGGACGCGGCCATCGACGAGGGCCTGCGCGCCTACATGATCCGGGTCTACAATCTGATGGGACTTGGCCTCCTCATTACCGGCCTTGCCGCCATCGGCACGGTCATGCTCGCCACGACCAGCAATCCGGCCGCCGCCGTCGCCACGCTGCCGAGCGGCGAGATGCTGACCTCCTTCGGCTATGCCATCTTCGCCTCGCCGCTGCGCTGGGTGGTCATCCTGGCGCCGCTGGCCGCCGTGTTCTTCCTGTCGTTCCGCGTGCAGTCGATGAGCGTGTCGGCCGCGCAGACGACGTTCTGGATCTATGCCGGCCTGGTCGGCCTGTCGCTGTCGTCGATCTTCCTGGTCTATACGACGGCGTCGATCTCGCAGACCTTCTTCGCCACCGCGGCCGCCTTCGGCGCGCTGTCGCTCTACGGCTACACCACCAAGCGCGACCTGACCGCGATGGGCTCGTTCCTGATCATGGGCGTGTTCGGCCTAATCATCGCCATGGTCATCAACATCTTCCTGCAGTCCTCGGCGCTGTCCTTCGCCGTGTCGGCGATCGGCGTGCTGGTGTTCGCGGGCCTGACCGCCTACGACACGCAGAAGATCAAGGAGATGTATTTCGAGGGCGACGACCAGCTCGTGGCCGGCCGCAAGTCCATCATGGGCGCGCTGACGCTCTATCTCGACTTCATCAACCTGTTCATGTTCTTGCTGCAGTTCATGGGCGACCGCCGCTGAGC
>DAOKZN010000411.1:0-1539 GCA_035325625.1 Mesorhizobium sp.
CCTCCAGCGTCATGTCCGGCCGCTCGTAATAGGCGCAGGAATATTGCATGTCCTGGTCGAGGAAGAGCTTGTAGAGCTCGCCCGACAGGTCGTAGTGGCGCTCCACGTTCTTCTTCGAGCGCCTGGCATTGTTGAGCTGCTGGAAGGGCCGCGCCGCAAGGCGCGCCTGGTTCAGCAGCTTGCCCCATTGGGAATCGAGCCAGGAAATGCCGGTGTTGAGGTAGACCAGGTGCAGGAAGGAAAGCACGTCGCCTTCCACGAAATCCATTTCCTGCTCCATGAACGCCTCTGGAATGGCAAGCGACGGGTGCAGGGTGATCGCCCGCTCGGCGCGGCGCGTATGGATGACCATGTGCACCTTGTCGCCGCTGCCGTCGCCGAAATTGCGCGTCACTCCGTCCGGCCCGGTGATCGCCAGGTTGCCCACACGGACCAGCTTCTCGACAATGCGTTGCAGGAGAATATTCATGGCATGCCCCAACCAGACAGCAATATCGCGTGATCTTGCTAAAAACGGCCTGCCTTGAAAAGTTCCATTTGACGGAAAAAGCCCGGGCACAAAGCCCGGGCTCTTGGTCCAGATGTTCAGTTTTGAACGGCCACCGGCATTCGACGGCCGGCAACCGAATGTGTCGGCCGTCCGCCGGCGCTTACTGCTCTTCTTCCGCCTCGAACTCGGCGTTCGGATCGAAGAAGTTGTCGGGCCGCGCGTTCTCGTTGATGTCCTCGCCGTAGATGGCCTCGGCGGTGGTCAGCGTCTCGCCCTTGGCCTGGCGCTCGGCTTCGTCGGCGCTGCGGGCGATGTTCAGCGTCACCGTCACCTCGACCTCGGGGTGCAGGGCGAGGGCCACGTTGATGAGGCCGATGGTCTTGATCGGGTGGTTCAGCTCGACCTGGTTGCGGGCCACGCTGAAGCCCTCGGCGGTCAGGATGTCGGCGATGTCGCGGGTCGAGACCGAGCCGTAGAGCTGGCCGGTCTCGCCGGCCGAGCGCACCACCACGAAGCTCTGGCCGTCCAGCTTCTCTGCGATCTGCAGGGCTTCCGACTTGCGCTCCAGGTTGCGGGCCTCGAGCTGGGCGCGCTGGCCCTCGAACTTCTTCCTGTTGGCATCGTTGGCGCGCAGCGCCTTGCCCTTGGGCAGCAGGAAGTTGCGGGCGAAACCGTCCTTGACCTTGACGACGTCGCCCATCTGGCCGAGGCGCGAAACGCGTTCGAGAAGGATGACTTCCATTTTTCTCTCCATATGGCCGCACTGGCGGCACGGGTTGGAGACGGGCTGGAAGCTGGCCGGGCGCGGGGCGCCTTCATTTCGCTGTCCTGCCCGTCGAGGCAGTTAGAGGCGGCGCGCCGCCCCAACTCGGATTTGTCAGTGTCCCGCCGTGCCGATCACGGAGGGGAAAAAGCGGGCGGCAGGCCGCCCGCCTCGAATTTCATTGTCGCATGATCCTATCCGGAAAGTCTGCGACTTCCCGGGATCATGCTTTAGCGCACCACGTAGGGCAGCAGGCCGAGGAAGCGGGCGCGCTTGATCGCCTGGG
>DAOKZN010000412.1:0-1500 GCA_035325625.1 Mesorhizobium sp.
ATCCTGTCGGCCAAGGTCAGCGGCGTGCAGGACCTGATCGCCGTCTACACCGAGCTTGCCCAGCGCTCGAACCACGCGCTGCATCTCGGCCTCACCGAGGCCGGCATGGGCTCCAAGGGCATCGTGGCGTCCTCGGCCGCCATGGGCATATTGCTGCAGCAGGGCATCGGCGACACCATCCGCATCTCGCTGACGCCGGAGCCCGGCGGCGACCGCACGCGCGAGGTGCAGGTGGCGCAGGAACTGCTCCAGACCATGGGCTTCCGACAGTTCGTGCCGATCGTGGCGGCGTGCCCCGGCTGCGGGCGCACCACCTCCACCGTGTTCCAGGAACTGGCCCAGTCGATCCAGGAGGACATCCGCAGGAACATGCCGGTGTGGCGCGAGAAATATCCGGGCGTGGAGCAGCTCAAGGTTGCTGTCATGGGCTGCATCGTCAACGGGCCGGGCGAATCCAAGCATGCCGATATCGGCATCTCGCTGCCCGGCACCGGCGAGACGCCTACGGCGCCGGTGTTCATCGACGGGCGCAAGGCCGCGACGCTCCGCGGCCCCAACATCGCCGCCGACTTCGAGAAGATGGTCGCCGATTATATCGAGCAGCGCTTCGGCCGGCATATCGGGGCCAGCGCGGCCGAATAGGGCATCGGGCCGGAAAGTGGGAACCGATTTTCGGATGAGCCCGATGCGAGGACAGGAAGGAGCGATCGAGCGGGCGCTTCCGGTTCTTCGCCGGGCGAGCTAGGCCATGCGCGCGGCCGCGGCCCTTTTCGTGCTGTTCTGCCTGTGCCTTGCGGCACCGGCGTTCGCCGATCCGCCCATGCCCGGCAAGAAGCGGCTGATCGGCCGCGTCTGCGAGCTGATCGAGGCGTCGGCCGAACACACCGGCCTGCCCAGGGAATTCTTCGCGCGGCTGATCTGGAAGGAAAGCCGTTTCGACCCCAATGCGGTGAGCCCGGTCGGTGCCGAGGGCATCGCCCAGTTCATGCCGGGCACGGCCAGGATGCGGGGCCTCGAAAATCCTTTCGACATCGAGCAGGCCATTCCCGCCTCGGCGCGCTATCTGGCGGAGCTGAAGCAGGGCTACGGCAATCTCGGCCTGGCGGCCGCCGCCTACAACGCCGGCGAAAGCCGCGTCTCGCGCTGGCTGGCCTCGGGCGGCTTCCTGCCGCTGGAGACGGAAGCCTATGTGCTGGACGTGATGGGCGAGCCGGCGGACAATTTCACCGACCGGGCGCATTCCGGCGCCGTCCGTCCGCTGTCGGAAAAGGAAAACTTCGCCGTGGCCTGCCGACGCCTGCCGGCCATCATGTCGGCGACGGTGGCGATGGCCTCGATCAACGTCAAGCCGTGGGGCGTGCAGGTTGCCGGCAATTTCCGCCGCGCCGCGGCGATCGGGCAATGGCAGCGCGTGCGAGGCCGCTTTCCGGCGCTGCTGGCCGGCCACGACCCGGTGGTCAGCCGGGTGCGCACGCCGATGGGGCGGCGCGGCGTCTATGC